>NZ_CAXTNE010000139.1:0-20339 GCF_964245445.1 uncultured Nostoc sp. | reverse complement strand
GGTCAAATATTCATAAATGTTTTATTAAGTGGGCAAACAGCCCACTTTTTTATTGTCAATCTCGTAAATATACGGGAACTTCTTGTTCTCGGTTATGGTCACTTGATACTACTTTAAACAGTAAGCAGGTTCCCATTATAATCCAACAAGCGTGTACATAGCCCAACCCAGGCATCCCAGCCCTTTATATCTATGTAACTTACCCTAACTCTTCGACATACCGCCGTTCGCATCTAAAGGTGCTTACACTTACTGTTATCCATTACCAGCTTCTCTTAAATTGTCTTTATATATACAATAATTATAATTTCTTAGTCAATTTAACGCAGACTTAAAATACTTTCAAATCCCGACTATGGATGTTTCCTCATGGAAAAAATTCGCACTAATCAACCAAATATTAGCATAATTCTTTATATATCCACTAAAACTTGATGATAGCTATATCAAACGGCACATTAAAGATTTTTGCAACCAAAACCCTATATACTAAATTAGACTTTGATAAATTTGAGAGTTTTGTTAATTACAACACCAAAAACTATTAATTTTTAGATGAAATACTAGCGTATCTTATAGTCTATAGTTTTTAAGGTTTAGTCAAAACTATATCCAGTATCATCAAAAAACTGCAAACTTCATGTGGTGCAAAAATCAATCGGGGAGTGGAAACATGAATTTACGTAGAGATGCATTGCAAATCCTCAAAGAAACTAGCCGAACTTTTTATATCCCAATTAGTCTTTTACCGCCAGGATTACAAGAAGCAGTAGCATCAGCATATTTGTGTATGCGTGCCATTGATGAAATAGAAGATCATCCCGAATTAGATAACGCTACTAAAGTAAAGCTGTTAAGAACGATTAGCCTGACATTACAGGCAGGGGTTGATGGCTTTGCGGTAGATGCTTTCTTTGCAGGATTTAGTGGGTATGAGAATACCTTAGAAGAAGTCACAGTGAGGATTAGAGAATGGTCGATACTAGCACCAGAGACCATTGCGCCTCGAATTTGGGATGCCACTGCTGCAATGGCAGATCGGATGGCTTACTGGGCAGAAAGAAACTGGAAAATTTATACAGAATCTGATTTGGATCGTTATACCTTTGGGGTTGCAGGTGCAGTCGGATTGTTACTATCGGACTTATGGACTTGGTATGATGGAACGCAAACTAACCGTACCCAGGCGATCGGATTTGGCCGGGGTTTACAAGCAGTTAATATCCTGCGTAACCATACTGAAGATTTAGGGCGTGGGGTAGACTTTTTTCCAGAAGGTTGGAGTGCAGAAAATATGCAAGAGTATGCCCGGCGCAATCTAGCCCTGGCAGAAGTTTATACCAAAAACCTTCCTACTGGCCCAGCCTTAGATTTTTGTCAAATTCCCTTAACCTTGGCTAATGGCACTCTTGATGCCCTTGCTAGTGGTAAAGAGAAGCTCAGTCGCAGTGATGTTTTTGCACTTCTCGAACAACTGATTAGTGTAAACATGAAAGCCAGCTAATAATCTCGTAACGACTAATGGAGATGATTTTAAATTGCCTCCAAACTTGGGCATCCAAAATTATACAGCGATTTTCTGTAAGAAAGTTAGTGTGGTCTTATATCAGGTTCGGTTAAACACTTATAATATCTGTAGCTTGGGGAGCCACTGCGCCCTTGCGGTTTCTCGACAACCAAGCAAATGGCGTATTAGAAACATAGACCCAAACGCGAACAGCGTCTGGTAAAGAAGGGGTTTTCCGCAGGGTAACCCAACATTTTATCCTTGTTCATGTTGGGTTTCACTGCTGTATTCCTACGGGGATCTTGCTAAAACCCAACTAACCCACATTGACAGATTTTATTATAAGTTATCACCCGAACTTGATATTATCCCTTGGTGCTAACCTCTCCCTTTGGGAGAAGAGAAGATGCCCATTGTAGGTGTAGGTCGATAGCGCGGCGTTAATGCTGCACTATCTAGCCCAAGCCGCAACTTCGACTTCGCTCCAAGTAGAGCAACTGGCGTTGGGCACTGCCCTTCAATAGCTTTAAATACCAATTCTTGAAAATAAGACTACAGAAACAATCTAGAACTTAGACATTGACAATCAATGCAAAATATGCATAAAGTTAAAAACTACATTTTTCGTAAGGACACAGCAATGTTCCCTACAGCATGGTCTATTTCTGATCGCAGAATAATTAACAAAAGCCTGAAACAACCTCAAGACCGTTAATTCACATTACGATGCATTTGTACAGTGTGTAAGTCTTAAATCATCTAAAAACCTAAATTAAAGCCGACTTTCACAATTAGTGAATGACATTAGCGAGTTGGTAAAGCAGCACGTTACGTGTAGAAAGCTTTAAGAGAGCATTATAACAAATTAGTATATAACGTGATGTGCAACTTATCCTTAGAACCCCGCTTCCATTCCTCTCCCCCATAGGGAGAGAGGCTTTGATTCTTGCTCCCCAACGCTAGTAGGGAAGGGGTTGGGGGTTAGGTCTGAGAGAAAGTTGCACACGGCGTTATATAGTATAAAGTAATTTAAATACTATTTAATATTCTGGGTATAATAACTTTATTATTTGGCAAAAACTTTACGTAATATTAGCTAAACTTTAAAAAATCTTCAAACCATTTCCAGCAAAAATTACCTGGCAAGAGTTGATTAATATCTAAATAATTGAAAGAGAGTATAACAACTCACCGTGATTCTTCGTGCAGCGAGTTGACAGTGCATGAGCTACTGCTTAAATCCTACCTGTCCCAATCCAGAAAATTTGGTATATAGCCAAAGGTGCCAGTCTTGTGGCTCGCAACTACTGTTGCGCGATCGCTATCAGGTGATCAAACCATTAGGTCAGGGTGGCTTTGGAGCAACCTTCTTAGCCAACGATCAAGGCTTACCAGGAGAACCGAGTTGCGTAATCAAACAATTACGCCCATCAGGAAGCGCCCCACACGTTTTACAGATGGCTAGAGAACTCTTTGAACGAGAAGCCAAAACTTTAGGTAAGATTGGCAATCATCCCCAAGTACCAAGATTGTTAGACTATTTTGAAAATCATGAACAATTCTACTTAGTTCAAGAATACATCAGTGGTGATACCTTACAGGAAGAGATCAAACTTAACGGCATCTTAAGCGAAACTGGAGTCAAGCAATTTTTGAGCGAAATTCTGCCACTATTGCAATACATCCATGATCAAAAGGTGATCCACCGTGATATTAAGCCAGCCAACTTAATTCGCCGCACTCAAGATGCCAGAATGGTACTTATCGACTTTGGTGCCGTCAAAAACCAAATCAGCCAAAGTCCGGTAAATCAATCAGGACAGACAGCATTAACTGCCTATGCCATTGGTACTCCTGGTTTTGCACCTCCAGAGCAAATGGCTATGCGTCCAGTCTACGCCAGTGATATATATGCACTAGGGGTGACATGCATTTATTTACTGACTAGCAAAACTCCTAAAGATTTAGATTACAATCCCAACACTGGCGAGATGATGTGGGAGCAACTTGTACAAGTGAGTGACCACTTGGGCAATGTATTGCGAAAAATGTTGGAGGTGTCTGTACGTAATCGCTATCAGTCAGCAACAGAAGTTCTCAGAGCATTGGAAATAGAACCATATTTAGAAAGTTTAGCAAAGGGTTTATTAATTAAATCAGATACTGGGTCTAAAGAGCGAATACACAACCATCTGGAAAATTCTGCTGTTTTATGTAACAACTCTTCTGCTGCTAGCAGTACAGGAGTGGCACAAGTAGCGGCAGCAATTCGCGCTAGACGAGCCAAGGCAGCAGCGGAAGCAGGTGGATTACACCAGGGTTCTGGGATGGCCAAATCAACAACTTTTGTTAACAGCAACAGTAATAGTTCACAAATTAAAACTTCTAAAGTTGAGCGTAAATTAGATACTCAAGGTTTATTAACTGCTTATCAGAAGGGAAGACGAGATTTTGCTCTACACAATTTAAGTTTGCTGAATCTGCAAGGTGCTGACTTATCCCAAACAAATTTCCATTCCACTCAATTGCAAAAAACCAATCTCCAGGGAGCTAATCTTCACAATAGTGACTTTGGCAGAGCCAGCCTCACTCGAGCAAATCTTAAGGATGCTAATTTGACCAAAGCATACTTTAACCATGCTGATTTAGAAGGGGCAGACCTGCGAGGCGCAGACCTCAGCAATGCTTGTCTTAGTAATGCCAACCTCCGAGGAGCTAATCTGTGTGGTGCTAATCTTACCAGTGCCAAAATTTCTGATGAGCAGCTTGCACTAGCAAAAACAAATTGGATGACCATCCGCCCCAATGGAAAACGAGGCTTGTTATAAGTTGAAAGTTTAAATTTGAAAGTTACTTGCTTGTCCTGCCTCCCAAACTAGTACCGTAAAGCGGAAATAAACCTACCATTTCATTACAGTCAGAAAGCCCAAAATTAAAGTATATGTGACTTTTTACTTTTGGCTTTTGACTTCCGCCTTGCGGTACTAGTTCCCACTTTTTTAAGGGTACTTAAGCCAAGTCTTAAACTCAACTGTATTGTTTTATAAAACTTACAAGCCTTCTATTTTCTTATGAGCTTGGATAAATCAGCCCTTATTCTTATCGAGAAAACTCAGATTTATTCAGAACTGACCAAATAGATATGATATAACAATCCTATTTAACTTGGAAGAATTGCAACCCAACCCGGAAATCCCCGACATCGTAAAAGTTGTCGGGGATCTTGTTGATCGCGAATAATTTGGGATTGTTATAGTTGGGTTAAACGATAGTCATAGCTCTTGCAAATATTAGTAAATATTCCATCCCTAGCAAAAATACGTAGAGAATTGGCTATTCTTAATCAAATCTTTATAATCTGTATCTGTTACAAACAACAAATGATTATTTACAATAAACAATAAAGCATCATAATACTTTTTTTTAGATGTTTCCATGCTTTTGATGGCTAGAAACAACAGGGAATCTCGCTTTTAAAAATTGTAAAATCTAACACTCTTAAGCCACTCAAGTTTTTAGATGGTAGCGGAAAGTTAAAAATTAATTATCCCTGGTTGTAGGCTGAAGCAGAATATTCATAACCGAAATCAGGTAATACAAGGTTTAAGTATAATGACTGACTTTGCACAAACGGAAATAGAACGGAGATTAACTTTATATCAGGTATTTCTTAAGTTGTATGAACACCATAGTGGACTTCTAGATGAAATTCTTCAGCTAGAAAACCTATCTCAACCGTCGTTGACAAGAGGGAAGGCATCTTACATACATGGTGTAGTGGATACTTCTGCTGTTTATTTGATGACTAATTTGTGCGACAATCAGACCCAAAGTTTACGGCAGCCACAGCAAATCTGGACAATAGGTCGTAATCGCAACAGTGGTATTTGTATTGTTGATAGTTATATGTCTCGTCGCCACGCTGCCATTCAATATATTGACAATCAAGGCTTCTACTTTATAGACTTCAACAGTACCAATGGCTCATTTGTGAATGACGATCGCGCTTTTGGGCCGATCAAGCTCAAAGATGGCGATCGCATCCGTCTAGGTAGTATGACTTTTGATTTTTTCATGAGTTCTACCTGCCGCGTGTTGCCAACTGTAGCAATGGAGTTATTGATGCAACTTATGCATCGAAAGAGGGGTAATCAAGTAGAAATACTTACTTATCCCTGTAACAGACCAAAACTTTTGACTGAAAAACCAGATGATAATTCAGAGATTTTCAGAAATCCTGGACTAGTTGAAAAGTTTGAAGATTCGTATGACAACTTCAGTTCGGAACAGAAATCAGAAATTTTAGACCGCTTTTTTAGCAGACAAATACCATAGAATCCCAGCTAAAAAATTGGAAATTATAGCAATTTTCAACAAAAATGGGCGTGAATCCCATACCTTCAAGAGGTGTCCGGGATAGCCGCCCCGCCCGCCGATTTAGTCATTAGTTACTAATGACTTCGATTTCCTCACCGTTATCAAAACATTGCTGTGGGATAAGTTAACTGCGTGAACTATACACAATTTGTAAGGGCACAACATTTTTGTGCCCCTTCTTTTAACTGATTCCAACGACAAACGCCATAAAAATAAAATGATTGCTTGTCATATAGTACAGCACGGCGTAAATCAAGCTACCATTTTAAAACTTGCAAAAGCCTTGATATACAAAATTTTTGACTTTTGACTTTTAAATTTTGACTTCCGCCTTGCGGTAATAGTGGCAATCATTTTCTTAGGCTTGCTATAACTCATCAATACTTTGGAGAAGGTGGGTTAGCTGTCTATGTAACCCACTACATATTAAAAGTTATAAAACCGCATTCCTTATTCTTCTGGCTCTAAATCGACTTCTTCCTCTTCATCTTCTTCACTGGCTTTAGCTACAGAGTTAGCAGAAACAACAGCACCTTTATCTAGTTTTTCCCGCACCAGTTTCTTAATTTCCTCAGCGAATTCAGGCTTTTCTTCTAGATACTTAATGGCGTTATCTCGTCCTTGGGAGATATTATCACCGTTGTAACTATACCAAGCTCCTTTGCGGACAATAATGCCAGTTTCTTCTGCTAGGTCAACAAGACAACCCAAGGTAGAAATACCTTTACCAAAAATAATGTCAAATTCAGCGATTCTGAAAGGCGGCGCTACTTTATTTTTGGCGACTTTAACCTTAACGCGATTACCAAATTCATCTGTACCTTTTTTCAAGGTTTGAATTCGGCGAATATCCAAGCGCACCGAAGCGTAAAATTTCAATGCGTTACCGCCAGTAGTAGTTTCTGGGCTACCGTAAGTAACACCGATTTTTTGCCGCAACTGGTTGATGAAAATTACTGTACAACCAGATTTACCAATATTGCCAGTAATCTTACGTAGAGCTTGGCTCATTAACCGCGCTTGCAGACCAACGTGGGCGTCACCCATATCGCCTTCAATTTCAGCACGGGGAACCAGTGCTGCTACTGAGTCAATGACTACAATATCAACCGCAGCAGAGCGAACAAGCTGATCGACAATTTCCAAAGCTGATTCGCCTGTGTCAGGTTGAGAAATCAGCAAATTGTCAATATCTACACCCAATGCCGCAGCATAAGTGGGATCAAGGGCGTGTTCAGCATCAACAAAGGCAGCAATACCGCCATTTCTTTGCACTTCGGCGAGCGCATGTAGCGCTACTGTAGTTTTACCGGAACTTTCCGGCCCATAAATTTCAATTACCCGCCCCTTGGGTAAACCACCACCCAATGCTAAATCTAGGGTGAGCGCTCCACTGGAAATGGTCTCCACCCGCATCCGGGTGGCATCGCCCAGGCGCATGATTGCTCCTTTACCAAAGCTGCGCTCAATCTGGTTAAGCACCATAGTCAGCGCTTTTTGCTTGCCAGAAGTATCCGTATTGATAGCCATTCCTGCCTCTAATGCCTCTAAATATATGGTTTTAAGGAGTGTTGCTCTGGGAGTTTGAGTAGAACAGATATACTATTTTAACCAGAAAATTCTGGAATAGGACTTCTCAAATCAAAAAAGGGGTGTAACAAGATCGTAACTCGATCGCTACCAGATTAGGGTAGTCTTGCACAATGATACCAACTTGCATTCAGAGATAGCTTTTTTTGGCAGGGTAAGCAAGGGTTTTCAACAAAAAATTATCTAAACAACACTGTCAGTAGAAGCATACTGGTGAGCATTGACGGGGGTTGCTAAATTAAGAGCGATCACCATGCCAATCAGCATATCATCTACAGAGACTTCATTGGGTAAGGCGAAGATGTTGACGGTTTCCAGGTAATAATCATGGGATTTTCAAAGCTTTGAGGGTGACTTCCACGCGCAAGATGTTATCTGCAATTTTGGCTTGTACTTGAGTTTGCTTAGGGAGTGAGGCGATTTACTGTTAGTTATAAGTTTGAATGTACAAGCTACTGAGTTGGGGTTATAGTGTTTGTGTCAACTAACCTCATATTATTGTTTTTTGTCTTTAATAGAAGTGTATTTACTTAACAAAATGTTCAGTTTTAGTTTTGTGTTAACTTAAATTTCCAGTGATTGAGCAAGTGATGGATTCACGGGGAATTATTGCTTTTTGCTGGAAGATAGACTGAAATTTTCAGTCTGGTAATCTTATAGATATCAGTTTAATAAGAGTTAGATTGCCTTTTAGCTTTGTGATATTGGCACTATAAACCAACAGTAAACGTCAGATAACTTTGAGATTTTTTATAATGAAAGAACTATTTAGTGGTTACTACAGTCCAAGTGAAATAGATTTTCAAAAAATTTGGCAATCAGCAACTTTTGTGCTAGATGCCAATATTCTACTTAATATGTATCGATATCCTGAAGAAGCACGGAGACAGCTTTTTACTGTTGTACAAAGTATAGCACCTCGTCTTTGGGTTCCATATCAAGCTGCACTTGAATTTCAAAGAAACCGCCTTACTGTTATTGCTGAACAAAAGAAACGTTTTTCAGATGTTCGTAAAGTTCTATAAAGTTCTAGAGCCGCAATGATCTCTGAACTAGAAAAATTACAGTTAAAGAAGCGACACTCATCTATTCAAGCTGATGAACTTGTTTCAGCCCTTGATCAACAAATCACTGATTTTCTAGCCAATTTAGACCAGCTTGAAGCTACTCAGCTATCAGTAACAGATAGTGATCCAATTAGAGAACAACTTGATCAATTACTAAAAGAAAAAGTTGGTGAATCTTTCTCTCAAGAAGAAATTACCAAGATATATCAAGAAGGAGAAATTAGATTTAAGAGTGATATACCACCAGGATATAAAGACCAGAAGAAAGAAACTGATAGCAAAAGCGATATTTTTTCCTACGGTGGTGTAATTTATCAACGTAAGTATGGAGATTTAGTACTTTGGAAGCAAATAATTAATAAAGCATCACAAGATTCTATTCAATCAATAGTATTTCTTACTGATGATGAAAAAGAAGATTGGTGGTGGATAACTGATTCTCAAGGTAAAAATAAGATTGGCCCACGTCCTGAATTAGTTAATGAAATTTCAAGAGAGGCTAGTACTAAGCTCTTTTATATGTATAATTCAGAACAATTTCTAAAGTATTCTAAAGAATTCTTAAATACTAATGTTACTGATGAATCAATATCCCAAGTTCGTGAAGTTGTTAGAGCATCTTTAGAGGGACGTTTAGCTTTTAGGCACTTAGAGCTTTTTGCGGCCAAATCTGTACTTATATGGCTTCAAAAACGTTATGCTAACTTTAGTATCCTGGAAAACAAACGAGGTTTTCCAGATTATATAGTTCGTGATTCAGAGTCAGAAAGAAATTTGGGATTTGAAATCAAAATATTTCGTGATCCACTTACTGCTCGATTCATTTTACGAGATCAGAAATATCGTGGTTATTATGAGACTAAAGAAGGTTCACTTGATGAAATAACGTTTGTATTCGTAATGCAGGATGAAGAAGCAGCACACCAAACTATCCAAATATTACAAAAAAATAATAGTCAACTCCCACCATGCGTGAATCTTATTATTGGAGTAGCTAACTTAGAAAAGGAAGATGATTTAACAGCAGAATTTTATCCCTTAGCAGAGTTTAATAGAGATGCATTATAGCTATTAAAATGTAGTGCATTACTAACAGTAATCACAGTCTGTCCATCTCTTGTAAGTTTTTGATATATTTTTCAAAATCATCTACACCATAGTGAACCGGAATTTGACGTTTTGCGAGTAGATACTGAAACGCAATGCGGTTCATCTCTACCAAACGACTGGCTTGAACGAAGGTGAGTTTTTCCTTCCCAAGGAGTATAGCGGCAATTTCTTTTTTCAGTTCAATCTCAGCCATGCAGGTTGCAGCTAAAATTTGATCAGAAATAACGATGTTCATTGCTGAATTCTTCTCTACATAACCATTCTATTTACATAAACGAGCAGCAAGTTCTGTTAAGCCAAAATTGAGATGAGAAGAGTTATCTGCTAAAATATAGTCAAAATGTCTAAAACAGTCAAAATTACTATGCAGATTTATACTCTCACAGATGCTCGTAACAAACACGGTGAAGTTTTTGACAAAGCTGCTACTGAGCCAGTTCTACTAACTAAGCAATCACGACCTAGCCATGTGATTATCTCAGCCGAGAGCTACCAAAAATTAATTAATCGGTTGGAAGAATTAGAGGATATGGTTTTCGGTCAAGCCGCCGAAGTTGCTCTAAGTCAATCCAAAATGATTGGTACAGAGGCTTTTACATCTGCACTAGAGCATTTAGCTAATGGCGAAGCTTGATGGTCTAGCAACTGTTCTTGATTTTCTGAACGGTTTACAGCCTAAAATAGCAGCACAGATTGCAAAAAAGGTTTTGGCTTTGAATGTTGAGCCTTTACCCACTGATAGTAAGCAGCTATCTGGTTATCAGGATTTATATCGAGTTGATAGTGGTGAATATCGAATTGTTTACAGGTATTTTCCTGAGCAAGATTTAATAGAAGTGATTGTAGTTGGTAAGCGCAATGATGATGATGTCTACAAAAGATTAAAGCGTTTACTGGCATAAACTTCTGTTTTCATTAAAATGCTAGAATCGCTCCAGCACAAATGCTTTTAGGCATCTTTGATGACTCTCGACCTTCCCGACTCTCTGATTCTCGATACAGCACTTTCAGTTTCTGGATTAACTGACTATATCCGCTTGCTGTTAGAGCAAGATGAACAATTACGGCAAGTTTGGGTAACTGGCGAAGTCTCTAGCGCTAACCACCATCGCAGTGGTTTATTTTTTACGCTGCAAGATACCGATCGCACCGCCGGAATTAAGTGTGTGGTATGGAATAGCCAATTGCCAAAACTCGCTCAGATACCCGTTCCCGGTGAGCAGATAATCATTTTGGGCAGTATTCGCCTGTATCCGCAACGGGGAGAGTATCAGTTATCAGTTTGGCAGACTCTACCTGCTGGTGTTGGTTTACAGGCGTTGCGCTATCAACAACTCAAAAATCGCTTGCTGGCTGAGGGGTTGTTCGATGCGCAAAGAAAGCGATCGCTCCCAACCCACCCCCAAACGATCGCTGTCGTCACTTCACCCACTGCGGCTGCTTGGGGTGATATTCAAAAAACTCTCAGACAAAGATATCCAGGTTTACACGTTTTATTTTCTCCGGCTACAGTACAAGGTGAGCAAGCACCTGAATCTATCGTTAAGGCTATTGATCGGGTGGAAAGAGATGGTCGCGCCGAAGTGCTAATTTTATCGCGGGGTGGTGGCGCGGTGGAGGAGTTGGCTTGCTTTAATGATGAACGAGTGGTGCGATCGCTTGCTACTTGTTCCATTCCTGTAATTACTGGTATCGGTCATCAAAGAGATGAATCTTTAGCAGATTTAGTTGCAGATGCTTGTGTGCATACACCGACTGCGGCGGCGGAAATGGTTGTGCCAGCACTTTCAGAGTTGTATACTGAGCATCGGGGGCGAGTTGTGGCTTTACATGAGGCAGTGCATGACTTTGGAGAAAATGCTGAGAATAAACTGCAAGTATTACGAAATCGTTTGCGACGTTTGCGGTTAGATCGGCAAGTGCAGCTGGAGGTGGACAAGTTAGGTTGGAAGCGTCAGCATTTGGTACAAATTACGACAGGGCGATCGCAGCAAGCAACGCAGTATTTAGAGTTGTTGCGACAAAAGTTAGCTAGTCTTGACCCGAAAGCGGTGTTACAGCGTGGTTATGCGGTGGTGAGGCAAGAAGATGGGGCGATCGCTCGTTCTGCGGCAGAGTTGGCTGTGGGGGAAGAGTTAGTGATTCAGTTGGGGCAGGGTGAGGTTAAAGTGAAGGTTATGGAAGTAAACGAACCGCAGAGGCGCAGAGGACACAGAGAGGTAAATGGTTAAACGTAAGAGTGCTTCTAGTTCTGAGGAAGGTTGGAATTATGAGGCAAAAGTTATTGAAATAGAGGGAATCATCGCTCGCATTGAGGCGGGTGAGTTGGATTTGGAAGCTGTGTTTGAACAATTTGCAAGTGCTGTTGAGTATTTGCGTCAGTGCGAAAGTTTTTTGCAGCAACGACAGCAGCAGGTAGATTTGTTGATTGAAACATTAAGCGATGAGTAGAAGCGAGAGCCTGCTGGTGTGGTTCTTCGGGTTTAATAAGTAATCAAGCGGACATCATAGCATAGTATGCTTAGATGCTTTTTAGCGGCTTGCCGTAGGCATCGCGTTTCAGATATCTAACCTAATACAATCCACGCAGATACACACCTTCAATCAACATCTGTGTTTGCATCGTCTTTTAATAGCACTTCTCGAATAATGGCGGAGCGCTCAAGAGCAGAGTGCGCCTCCTCTTTCAATCTTTGTGCTGCCAATGGTAGGTTGCGAGCCTCCATCCTTGAAGCCATGCGATGTGATAAAGAAGCTTTCTCTTCCAATGCCCTCAAAGTGATCCATAGCGCATCCTCTATGGCATCAGACTGTGTGGCTAGCAAAGTTTTTGCTGAATAAGCATGACCCGTGCGGCATCGGAAGCGCAACAAATTTCCCTCTTCGACTTCCCAAAGGATACCGCCGCAGTCAGGACAGGCCAAGGTTGATGGTTTACCGGGTCGATCGCTTTCGTTTTCTACTGCTTCTAAATTCAATTGCGCTATTTCAGTTTCAAACTCCATCTTGCTAGGTATGGGGTAGTCATAAAACAAGGCTATGGCAAAATCTTTATATAAATGAGGATTTTAGCGCTATTTTAGAAAGATTGATTTCTCTATGATAATCTGCGGAATGTGGGCTTTAACTCTATCCGCTCAATTAATTTACGATGTCTCAGCAACAGCGCACCCTTCTAATTGTCGATGATTCCCCAGAAGATCGAGAACTCTATCGGCAATATTTGTTGCGCGATCGCGAATATTCCTATACTATCCTGGAAGCAACGTTAGGAGTGCAAGGACTAGAACTGTGGCAGCGACATCAGCCAGATGCCATTTTACTTAATTACCGACTACCCGACCTGGACGGACTGGAATTTCTGGCTCAATTGCAACCCTCGACCCCACAGCCTTGCTTACCTGTGATTGTCGTCACTGCACAGGGCAATGAAGCGATCGCAGTTCAAGCAATCAAAGCGGGCGCACAAGATTATATTGTCAAAGAGCAAATTACCCCAGAAGGTCTGCAAATAGCAGTCAATAGGGCAATTGAAACAGTGCGGCTACGCACCCAACTACAACAGCGTATTGAACGAGAGCGCGTAGTCTCATATATTACCCAGAAAATTCACCAATCGCTGAATCTGGATGAAATTCTTCAGACGACTGTAGCCGAAGTCAGAGAATTTCTTCACACTGATCGGGTCTTGGTTTTTCGGTTAAAACTTGACGGCGATGGTACAGTACTAGCAGAATCGGTTGGGGTAGAGTGGCGATCGCTGCTTTCGTCTACTATGTATGATCCGTGCCCAGATGAAAGCTACATCGCCTCAAATCAACCGCATGTCAGGTACGATCCTACCTTTATCAAGGATTATATCGAACGCTATTATCAGGGGCAAGTCACGGCAGTATCAGATATTCATGATAGCAATATTGACCCGTGCCACGGTGAATTGCTGGCACAGTTTCAAGTCAAAGCTCATTTGGTTGTACCAATTCTGCAAGATAAGCAGTTTTGGGGATTGCTAATTGCTCATCATTGTACCTCCCCTCGATTTTGGCAGCCCTTAGAAATAGACTTGCTTAAAGAGTTGGCAACTCAGATGAGTATCGCCTTGCGGCAGGCAGAACTGTATCAGCAGGCACAGCGTGAACTAAAGGAACGCCAACAGGTAGAAGCGGAACTACGGCAGAGCCAAGAACGGCTGCGATTGGCACTACTAGCCTCTCGGATGGGAACGTGGAACTGGAACATCAAGACGGAAAAAATTTCTTGGTCAGATAACCTAGAAGCCTTATTTGGACTGCAACCAGGAGAGTTTGACGGCTCATTCGAGATGTTTGTGGCGCGGTTACACTTTGACGATCGCGATCGCGTGCTGGCAGCTGTAGCTCGTGCTGTCGCCACAGGAGAAGACTATGACATTGAATTTCGGGTAGTATATCCCAACGGCACAATTAGGTGGGCATTGAGCCAGGGCAAGGTGTTCTACGACCAACAGGGGCAACCGATACAGATGGCTGGTATTGATATAGATATCACCGAACGCAAACGGTCAGCCGAAGCTCTGCGCGAGAGTGAAGAACGTTTTCGGCAACTTGCAGAAAATATTGATGCAGTATTCTGGATCAGAGAAGTGCCTGAAAATCGAGTCAGCTATGTTAGTCCTGCCTACAAACGATTGTGGGGATTAGACCCAGAGGAAATGTATCAAGGACAACAAGCATGGATTAATCGTATCCACCCAGAGGATCGAGAATCGACCCAGAGAGCGTTTCATGAACAAGCTGTCGCAGGTAAATTTGATGAGGAATATCGGATTTTTTTACCCGATGGTAGCATTCGCTGGGTTCACGATCGCTGTTTTGGGCTTCGAGATGAAACAGGAGAGATTTATCGGTTTGCAGGTATTGCCGAAGACATCACTGATCGCAAACAGGTAGAGGAAGCATTACGCCAAAGCGAGGAACGCTATCGGTGCTTGGCAGAATTAATCCCACAATTAGTCTGGACAGCCAATGCAGAAAGAGCCTTACTCGATGTCAATCAACGTTGGTTGGAATTCACAGGATTAACGCCAGAGCAAGCCCACAGCATCGGCTGGAAAGAGGTTGTCCATCCAGAAGATGTAATTATTATGGCTCAACGGTGGAGCGAGGCAGCACAACAGGGTACTTCTTATCAAGCCGAAGGTCGTATGCGGCGCTCAGATGGTGTCTATCGCTGGCATCTACACCAAGCAATTGGGCAAAAGGATAAACAAGGCCAAATTGTCAAATGGTTTGGCAGTGCAACTGATATCGAAGCCCAAAAACAACTCGAAGCCGAACGCGATCGCCTATTCCAGCTAGAGCAAGCCGCGCGGGCTGAAGCAGAACATGCCAATCGCATCAAAGATGAGTTTCTTGCCATTCTCTCCCACGAATTGCGATCGCCTCTCAACCCCATTCTCGGCTGGACAAAACTGCTGCAAACTCGCAAATTTAATGAAACTAAAACAGCTGAAGCCTTAGCCACCATCGAACGCAACGTTAAACTGCAAACTCAACTAATTGATGACTTGCTCGATGTCGCCAAGATTCTGCGCGGCAAACTCAGCATTGATGTTACTCCTGTGAATCTGGCATCTGTCATTGAATCTGCGATCGACACGGTAAGTACAGCAGCTGTTGCTAAATCAATACTCTTGCATCCAGTTCTGCCGAATATTGGACAGGTTTGTGGAGATTCCAACCGTCTGCAACAGATCGTTTGGAATTTACTTTCTAATGCTATCAAGTTTACTCCCGAAGGCGGACGGGTAGAAATCCGACTAAAGCAAGTCAACGATCAAGCACAGATTATCGTCAGCGACACTGGCAAAGGTATTAACCCTGACTTTCTCCCGTATATTTTTGAATCATTCCGTCAGGAAGATGTCTCAATTACTCGCAAGTATGGGGGGTTAGGATTGGGGTTGGCGATCGTCCGTCAGTTAGTTGAGGCTCATGGCGGCACGATCGCGGCTGATAGTCCTGGTGAAGGCTTTGGAGCCACCTTTACAGTCCAGTTGCCACTGCTGAATGTTGAATCGAAAATCAAGCAGATAGATGAGTTGTCACAACAAGCACTCAAACTCACGGGGATTCGAGTCCTCGCAGTTGATGATGACCCTGATACTCGTGAACTATTAACAGTATTGCTTGCTGAATACGGAGCGCAAGTCCTGACTGTTTCCTCTGCGGCAGAAGTGTTGGCAAATCTGGAGTCCTTTCAACCCGATGTCTTAGTCAGTGATATTGGAATGCCCGAAGTCGATGGCTATTGCTTGATTCAACAAATCCGCACTTTAACCCCTGAAAAAGGGGGACACATTCTGGCGATCGCTTTGACTGCTTATGCCAGAGTTGATGATTACCAGCAAGCCATAACCAGTGGTTATCAACGGCATATTACCAAGCCCCTTAATCCACAAGAGTTAGTTCAAGCTGTGCTGGCACTTGCACACAGTAAATCATCCATTCCTTAAAATGATTCTGTTCTATATACTTAGCGAGGGAGGCAGGAGGCACAGGAAAACTGAGTAAATCGCAAAGCTTTTTTCAAAGGCGATCGCTAACTATAGTCAAATATTGCATATTCACTCTTGAAATTTATCTATGGCGATCGTAGTGGAGAATAGTCATTTTTGGGTAGTGAGGTTGTGCCAGTACAAAACTCCTATTTACCCACATTTCACCATAAATAACAAACCCCAAAAATCCCTCAACCAATCTGGAAGAGAGATTATTTGTAGCTACCTGCAATAATAATCGTTCAAACCAATCATTGCAGATTGGTTGCATTTAATCCTAGCTGAAGCGCAATTATATTTGCAGATAATCCTAGTTTATTTTCCATGAAGGGTTAAGTTTTGTGAGATTAATGCTGTTTATAAGAGGTTCCTACCCCATTCAAATATGCTGTTAATTAGCGGTCACACGCCGTCGAACTGACGTTAAATTAACTTAATTCTGCACTGAACCATAGTTTGACAAGGAGTGATGGACATGCCACCTATTAACGGTACTTTTGGTAACGACAATCTAAATGGGACTCCAGAAACTGATTCCATTTTCGGCGATTTAGGTGATGACACTCTCAATGGTCTTGGTGGTGATGATGAGTTTGTCTTCAACAATGTAATTGATGTCCTCGTTTTTTATTCTGAAATATACGTCTATAGTACTGATGGTTTTGACATCATAAAAAGCTCCTCTTTTGAGAGTAAGATTATCAGTATTGACCCTGTGAATTACAACCGTAACCATGTAGATATAGTTGCAAATGTAATGGGCAATAATAACGAGGTATTTAGTCCCGGAAAAACCGAATCCATCTACGGCACTACAGGTTCTGACACAATCCAAGGAACCTCGGCAGACGAGATTATTTATGGTTTAGAAGGCAACGATGTACTGTATGGCAACGATGGTTACGATATGCTGTATGGTGATTCGGGCAATGACAGCCTTTACGGTGGTGCCATTCCTAACATACTGTACGGTGGTTTGGGCAATGATTATTTGAATAGCGGAAAAGGCGGCGGCGGACTGTATGGCGAGGAAGGTGATGACATCCTTGATGGCAGCAAGGGGCTTGCTGTCCTACGTGGTGGAATTGGCAACGACACTTATATTACTTATGTATTCGGGTCTGAGGACAATCTAATCATCGATCAGTTTGCGAATCACATCATAACAGTTGGTATTATAGAAGACTTGAACGAAGGAACCGATACGGTTGAGTCTTCGTTTAGTTACAAATTGGGTGACAACTTTGAGAACTTGGTTCTCACAGGTAGCAGCGATATTGATGGCATAGGCAACGCCCTGGACAATCAAATTGAGGGGAATGGCAGTCACAACTTTTTGCTTGGCGACGATGGCAATGACCACTTGCTTGGCTATGGGGACTACGACGTTTTGGTTGGTGCGGCTGGTAACGACACACTCGAAGGCGGTGCTGGTAATGACTTCCTAAATGGGGGTTCTGGTAACGACACACTCGTTGGCGATGCTGGTAACAACACACTCACAGGCGATGCTGGTGCTGATACATTTGTCTTCAACTTCAGGTCTGAAGGCATTGACATCATTAAAGACTTCAGCTACTGGCAGATCGACAAAATTCAGATTTCTACAATTGGGTTTGGCGCTACTTCCACTAACGAGTTCAGTTACAACCGCAACACTGGTGCCTTGTCCTTTCAGGGAACCCAATTCGCCACTCTTGAGAACAAGCCTAATTTCATACCCACTTTCGATATTGAGCTTGTCTCTGAGGGTCTAACCTCTTCAATTAGCTAAAAATAGTACAATTTTTTGTGAAGATTAAAAAATCAATTAAGCGATCGCCATTCCGTTAAGAGTCTTTGGTCACTTCTAAATAGCGGTTTCAACTCTTTTACCCACATTTTTGTCACAGTTAAACTGTCACACTTACCGACATCCCGCTCAGAACTAAAGTTCTGCGGCTCATGGCTAAAGTCCACTTAAGTCGACTTCAGCTATGAGACTCGGAATTCATTCCGAGGCGGAATAGAAACGCAGTGCAAGATTTATTAATTCGGTTGGTGGATGTTGTGGAGACATGTTAACCGCGATCGCAAGCAGTAAAGGAGTTTAAATAGATTGTATTCTTCTAGAGACGACGATTCATCGCATCTCTTGCCTTAAGCGAACATTATTCCCACGTCTCTACATTGTTTTTCGGTGTTACGTCTCTGTAGACATCGCTCAAATTTAAACATTAGTTGTCAAAATTTGAACGTTTGCAGCTAATGCTCTTCCATATATAAGAAACGCTTAAGTATTTGCAGCAAATGTATAATTAGTTGTTGCAAACGCTTAATACTTTGCAACAAATGCTCTTCCATGTATAAGAAAGGCTTAAGCATTTGCAGCAAATATATAATTAGTTGTTGCAATCGCTTAATACTTTGCAACAAATGCTCTTTCATGTATAAGAAACGTTTAAGCATTTGTAGCAATCATTGTAATGAACTTATAAATCTATTTATTACATGAAATATAACAGCAAAGTCAGTTGTCATTTGTCATTAGTTATTCTCCTCCTGCTTCCCCTGCCTCTTTTCCAGGAGGAATACTCTTCTGTATATCTCCTGACTTTTTTGTTAAATCAGGCTCTACATCTATGTTTTCTTTAGATAAGCGCAAAAAGGACATAAACTTTTTGATGGTAAAGCGAAGCACAAGAGGTAGTTATGGCTAAATTTCTTTTTGTAACTGACTTAGATGACACCCTCGTGTATCGCACAGTGGGTGATGACAGCGCTTTAGCAGAACTAAATCAACTGCTGGAAAGACATCGCCAAGAATACGGTACGAAAATTGTTTATTCTACCGGGCGATCGCCTGTACTTTATAAAGAACTTCAAGCTCAAAAAAATCTTTTGGAACCCGATGCCCTCGTTCTTTCTGTGGGTACAGAAATTTACCTGAATGGTACTGATACTCCAGACTCAGGTTGGTCAGAAATCCTCTCTCCGGGATGGGAACGGGAAACTGTATTATCTATTACTAAAAAATACCGTGAGTTAATTCGGCAACCAGATTCAGAACAGCGTCCCTTTAAAGTGAGTTTTTTTTTAGAACAAGATGCATCTGCGAATGTTCTACCACAACTTGAAGCCCAGTTGCAGAAATATAAATTAAATGTAAAGTTAATCTACAGTAGCGGTATTGACCTTGACATTGTACCCCATAGCAGCGATAAAGGTCAGGCAATGCAGTTTTTACGACAGAAGTGGAAATTTGCAGCAGAACAAACAGTTGTCTGTGGTGATTCAGGTAATGATATTGCTTTATTTGCTGTAGGCAACGCACAGGGAATCATTGTGGGGAATGCCCGAAAAGAGTTACTCCAATGGCACAATGAGCATCCCTCTGAATACCGCTACCTGGCAAAAGATTTTTGTGCAGGTGGAATTATTGAAGGCTTAAATTATTTTGGTTTTTTGTAATGATTAGTTATCTAAAAGGTATAGTCGCTGGTATCCAAACAATTGGCGCTAATCGTGTGATTCTGACTTTAGAAGTAAATGGCTTGGGGTATGATTTGCAAGTTCCTCAACGGCTAGCAAACCAGTTACCAGAGTCAGGAGGAGTGGCGCAAATTTTTACCCATTTCCAAATTCGTGAAGAAGTGCCTTTTCTATATGGCTTTGCTTCGCCAGCCGAACGCGATTTATTTCGCCACTTACTGACTGTTACTGGTATTGGTGCAGCCTTAGCGATCGCACTCCTGGACACTCTGGAACTACCAGATTTAGTCCAAGCAATTATCGCAGGCAATACACAAATCTTAATTCAGGCTCCCGGTGTCGGTAAAAAAATTGCTGAACGCATCTGTTTGGAACTGAAAAGCAAATTAGTCGAGTGGCGCAAATCAGCCGGGTTCTTCGTCGCCACAGGTGGGCCAGCACCGGGAATTCTCGAAGAGGTGCAAATGACCCTCTTCGCCTTGGGATATACTGCCCATGAGGTCAGTCACGCCCTGCATGTAGTAAGTGAAGATATTGGACTATCCAAAGATGCTTATGTCGAAGATTGGATTAAACAAGCGATCGCTCATCTTAGCAGCGAACAAGTTTAATTGTCATTAGTCATTAGTCATTAGTCATTTGTCATTAGTCATTAGTTACTCTCCCCCTGCCCCCTGCC
>NZ_CAXTNE010000138.1:0-20540 GCF_964245445.1 uncultured Nostoc sp. | reverse complement strand
CCCCCTGCTTCCTCATCCCCCCCTGCTTCCTCTGCTCTCTTTGAAGGGATTGGATAATCGCTGCTTTTTGATCTGGACGGACTTCAGCAAAGATTCGCTGGATGCCAACTTGTCTTGCGATCGCATCAGCAGTTTTATGATTATCTCCGGTAAGCATTACTACTTCTAAACCTAACTTCTGTAAGGCTTTAACTACTGCTTTTGAGGAAGGTTTGAGGGCATCGGCAATACCCATTACCCCTTGTAGTTCGCCATCTACAGCAATCAAAATGACTGTTTTACCAGCCGCTTCCCAGTCATCTTTATACTGCTGGAGAGTTATGGTGTTAATTCCAAGTTCTGTTAACCAGCGTTGTGTACCAATTTGCACAAGCTGATTTGAAACAACTCCTTGAACACCACTACCTGCATTAGCCTGAAAGTTGTTTACCTTAGTTAAACTCACCTCTTGAGACTGGGCATATTTCACCACTGCTGCTGCTAAAGGATGCTCAGAATTGTATTCCACCGTTGCTGCTAACTGTAAAAGCTTGATTTCATTACCATTAGCTGTGCCGTTGACAGTTACAAAGTCTGTAACCGTAGGTTTACCCTGAGTCAAAGTGCCAGTTTTATCTAGAACGATGGTTTGAATTTTGTGTGCTAGTTCTAAGCTGTCCGCGCCTTTAATCAAAATGCCATTTTCTGCACCTTTGCCTGTCCCCACCATTACAGAAGTGGGGGTAGCTAAACCCAAAGCACAAGGACAGGCGATAATCAGTACACCTACCGTTGTCATTGTTGCTAGGGTGAGGTTGCCAGTGAAATTAAACCAAATGACAAAAGTGGCGATCGCGATCGCAATCACAGCTGGTACAAACCATCCTGTAACTTGATCTGCCAAGCGCTGAATTGGTGCTTTAGAACCTTGGGCTTGTTGCACTAGTTTGACAATTTGAGCCAAAAACGTATCATTTCCGACTCGTGTCACCCGAAACTGAAAAGCACCTGCACCGTTAATTGTCGCCCCAATCACCTCATCTCCTGGCTGCTTTTTGACTGGCAAACTTTCACCCGTCACCATCGCTTCATCTACCGTCGAAGCGCCTGTAATCACTTCACCATCTACGGGAATCTTTTCACCAGGACGCACCAAAATCACATCGTTGATTCTGACTTCGGCGATGGGAACATCAATTTCTATTCCATCACGGATGACTCTGGCATCTCTAGCTTGCAATCCGATGAGTTTGCGGATGGCTTCAGAAGTTTGCCCCCTAGCGCGATTTTCCAGCAACCGCCCTAACAAAATTAAGGTAATGACAATGGCGGCAACTTCATAATAAATATGAGGTATCAAGCCCTGAGCAATAAAAAATTTTGGGAAAACAGTGACAAACAAAGAATATAGATACGCTGCACTTGTGCCCAAAGCAATTAGCGTGTCCATCGTCGCCGTATGACGCTTGAGGGATTTCCAGCCATTGCGGTAAAAAGATCCACCACACCAGAACACGACGGGGGTTGTTAGCAGTAATTGTACCCAAGGATTTTGTAAGAAGCTGGGAATTAAGGGTAAATTCAACCCAGTCATCATGGGGAACGACCCCAAAAATAGGAAAATGCTGATTACACCTCCCACCGCTACCTTCACGGAGAGTTCGCGTTGTAATGCTTGCCTACTCGCAATCTCTGCATCATCTTCTTCGGTGAGCAATTCTTCCTGGAGTGAGTAAGAAGAGTATCCCGCAGATGCGATCGCAGCTTGGATTTTCTCTAAATTAGCTAGAGAGCGATCGTACTTGATGGCGGCTTGTTCTGCTCCAAAGTTAACGTTGCAGTCCCTTACCCCAGGAACAGAGCGAATTGCCTTTTCGATGTTATTGGCGCAAGCGGCGCAACTCATACCTCGAAGTTTGACTGTGAGAGTATCCATGCTGGGAATTGGGTATTAGGGATTGGGAATTAGGGATTAGGGATTAGGGATTGGGGACTTGTTCATTCACTTCAAAACCTCAAATCTCCCAGTACCCAGTCCTCAATCCCCTTTCTTTAAGCAACTGGATAGCCAGCAGCAGCTAACGCTTCCTTAATTGCTGTTTCTGATGCTTGAGTTTCTACACTGACAAGCTTGGTTGTTGGATCAGCTTGAACGCTAGCATTGGCATCGACTGCCTGAAGTGTTTTGGTGATGGTACTTGCACAAGCAGAACAAGCCATGTTGGGAACTGTGAGTTGGAGAGTCATAGATTTACGGGATAGAGTGGAAAAGCTAGCCAAACCAGAGTGGATGACTGAGGGAAATCCGTCAACAGTCAGAAATTTCTGGTTAAGAGTTGCCTTGAATTTATCCTAGACTCTCTAGCCGACTGGAGAGTCTAGAGAATTTTAAAAGTTTAGCGAAAAACTTCAAATTTCTTTACAAATGTAGTACATAAACAGCTAAAAATACAAAACACTACAAAAAACTTGTTTTCCAATGAAAGTGTGTGTTATTAAGGCTATATAACCTGTTGTTTTCCCTACAATTCTGGGAAAATGACCCTCCGCACCACTTGAGACGCGGCTGCTGAACCCAAGTCTCCTAATTTCTTCACAACAAAGAGTCTTTTTTAAGGCTTTACTTGGAGTTTTCATGCAGCCAAAAAATTTGAAACGTCTCCTGCGTGCTTTAGAGCGGCAGGGTTTGGATGTAAGTTATAACAATCGCACTTATTCAGTTCGTTTAGTTAATTCTCCTGATGCCCCTGTAGCAGAAGTGCTACTGCCAGAAGGCTTCCCCGTAGAAGCTAAGGCGTTGAAGCAGCTAGCAAACTTGGCAAGCGTCCGCCACCCATCTGGTGGATGCGTTTGTCGTGCCTGTGCCACCCCTGACTTTCACCCAGGTGATGCGGGTGTTGCCATTGGTTCAATTGTGGAAACTGTGGGTCAGGTTATCCCTGGCGCTGTCGGTTCTGACATCAATTGTGGAATGCGCCTGCACGTTGCTGATTTGACAATTGACGAATTTATGTCAAAGCGCGACCAATTCGTAGAACAAATGAAGGGGGATTATTTCTTCGGTACGCGTGATGTGACGATGACTGCTGACGCAATGCGATCGCTATTTCAGTACGGAGTTCCCGGTTGGCTGGATGTCATGCTAGATCGGGCTACCGGGAGTGTAATCAAGTCTGATTTGCAACAACTTGCCCAAGAGAGCGAACGCATCTTCTTAGGTGGTTCAATGGATGGTAACTGGAAACTTGCGCCTGAAGAATTGGTTCCCAATGCTGGACTGGTACGCGATGGCGGACTGGCAACCATTGGCGGCGGTAATCATTTTGTAGAAGTGCAACGGGTTGATCAAGTCGAAAATCGCACACTTGCCCACGCCTGGGGAGTGCGCGAGGGACAGCTAGCTTTTATGATTCACTCTGGTTCCCGAAATGTGGGTAAGTATATCGGGGGAATCTGGCGAGATAAAGCTAAGGCGACTTGGCAAAAAGGTATGAAGTACCCTGATTCTCAGATTTTTCCTCTCTCTACTTATTCTCACCCCGAACTAGTCGCCAGTTACCTGCAAGCTGAGGCCACTGCTGCTAACTATGGGTTTGTCAATCGCCTGTTATTAGCAGAACTGCTACGTCTGCGTTTGCGAGAAGTATACAAAGATGTGGAAGCACCTCTAGTTTATGACTTGCCCCATAACATCACCTTGCCAGAAGGTCAGGGATGGGTAACACGCAAGGGTGCAAGTCCAGCCCATGTAGGGCAACCAGTGATTATCCCTGGTTCAATGGGTGCTTATTCTTATCTGATGGTGGGTAGAGGCAATCCAGCATTTTGTAATTCTGCCTCACATGGGGCGGGAAGAATTCATTCTCGCTTCGACCTCAACCGCAGAGGTGCATCTCAAAGTGAGGCTGAACTGGAATTAACCGGGGTAAACTGCATCACCCTGCGTCAAGAACGCCGAATTGAAGAAGCACCCATCGCCTACAAACCGATTCAGTCTGTGATTGATGTGCAGGTTGAAGCAGAAATGGTAGACGTTGTGGCGCGGTTGAGTCCGGTATTGACGTTTAAGGCGTAAGGGATGTGAATTAATCAAAGGCAATTAATTATTGCAGCTAAATTTGTCTAAATGCAGTTCAAGAGTTTATTGCTACCGGATTGAACGATAAAGTGTAATTAGGGGAGTAAAAGAAATTTCA
Source organism: uncultured Nostoc sp. (assembly GCF_964245445.1). Lineage (GTDB taxonomy): Bacteria > Cyanobacteriota > Cyanobacteriia > Cyanobacteriales > Nostocaceae > Nostoc. Next base: position 16,365 of record NZ_CAXTNE010000138.1, on the reverse strand, counting down.
GCTTTTACAACCCTATCTCTTCAAATAAGGAACAGCAATTTTTATGCAGATGCTCGATATAAACACAGCTAGTCCTCCGCTATCAGTAGTTCGCATTGAAGTAGAACGACTCTTTGGTAGGTATACATATACTTTGGTCAAAAAAGATCATAATCCTCACATAGATTCTTCACTAATCATCCTTTATGGTGACAATGGTTCTGGTAAGACGACTATCCTTAAGCTCTTATTTCATCTGCTCTCAACAGGTAACCATCGCGGTCATCGCACTTTTTTAGCTAAAACCCCTTTTGCCAAAATTTCAGTTTTTCTTGCTGGTAGAACAAGTATTATTGCTAGTCGAGAAAATAATGTTTTAATTGGCTCATTTCGACTTCAGCTTTTACAAGGGAATAACATTATCTTTACTGAAGATATTCATACTGAGTCTGATAATCGCATCATAAGAATACAAGATAAGCTACCAGGAGAGGACTTTTATAAGAATATTTCGCAACTTCAATTAAGTTTATTTTTATTAGGCGATAATAGAGTTTTAGATAGTGATATTTTTGAAACTGAAGATAGAGAAGATGAAAAAAAAATAAGCCGAATACTATTATCAAGCATTGGCAATACACTTGAAGACAAATATAGTATAAATAGAGAACATGCTCTTAAAACATCTATTCATAGAACTGAAGAATGGATTCGTGAACAGGCGTTAAGAGGCGCTAACCAGGGGGCAGAAAATGTTCATAGTATATATGAACAAATTATTCTAACAATTATTCAAAGTTCAGGCAAGATAGTTGAAGAACTACCACAATCATCTGCAATGCTAATTGAAGAACTCAAAGCTCATGAGAATCGCAGCAAAGATTTTTCTCGCTTTGGGTTAATGCCACCATTGGAGGCTCAGAAAATTGTTCAGATACTGCAATCTAATGCTCAAGCTGATTACTCGATTATATCAAGAGTTTTAAACCCATACTTAGATAGTGTAGCGGCACGTTTTGACGCTCTCCAGGATACACAAAATTTATTGACCATTTTTGAAACGACAATCAATAAATTATTTTTTCGTGATAAATATATAAGATTACATGTCAGAGAAGGACTAAAAATATTTACTGAAGAAGGAAAAGAATTATCTCCAGAAACGCTTTCTTCAGGAGAAAAGCAACTCCTACTACTTTTTTGTAATACTCTGACGGCGAGAGATAAAGCAACAATCTTTATTATTGATGAGCCAGAAATATCACTAAATATCAAATGGCAGCGTCAACTTATTCGTGCCTTGCTTGAACTGACAAAAGGAAGCCAAGTTCAATTTATATTAGCTACTCATTCAATTGAATTACTTTCTCAGTACAACAACAATGTCGTTAAGCTTGTGAAGATGGAGAAATAACTGAGAAATGGAGAATGAAACACGACGCACGCTTGAGGAACTTGTAAGTAGATATAAATTTGAGCCTGAACTGTGTGATATATATGTTGAAGGTAAGACAGATAAGCTATTGATAGAATGGTTTTTAAAAGAGAAACAACTTCAGGATTTCGCTGTTTATGAAATTGATACAGTTGAAATTCCTGCCCAATTACTATTTGAACTAGGATTAAAAGACAATATCCGAAGTCGTGTTATTGCCCTTGCCCTACATATACACGATAAACTCTTAGAAACTCCTCTACATATTACATGTATTGCAGATAAGGATTTTGATTGGCTATTTGGCAAAGAGTATCAGTGTGATTTACTATTATTTACTGATTATTCGTGTCTGGAGATGTACTTATTTAACGAGGCTGTTTTAGATAAATCCCTGCGTTTAGGACTACGTTTGTCTCAGCCCAAAGCTAGTGAAATACTTAATCAAGTGTCTAGAGTATTAGAGGATTTATTCTTAGTTAGGGCTACCAATGAAGCACTTGAATTAAATATGAGATGGCTAGAAAAGTTTGGCGACTGCTGTAAATTTAATAGAAATAATAACCAGGTTCAGTTCGATTTAAAAAGTTTCATTACTAAATATTTAAATAGCAATGGTAATCGCTCACAGGAATCGAGATTCATAACTAAACTTGAAGAATTACGTGCAAAAGAACTGATAGAAATACGATATAAAATTCATGGCCATGATTTTACTGAGCTTTTGTGTTGGTATATCAGACCCTATCTTAGGAAAGAAATCAGGAATTCTTATAATTCAGAGATTCTTGCAGGGAACTTATTAGCATGTATTGATGCTGAAAAATTAGCTCAAGAAGGTTTATTTCAGCGCTTACTTGCTCGTATTGGCAGATAATTCAGATGAAGGAGCTAAAAAATTAGATATAATATGTAATATTTATTACATTACCGGAAAATAGCGACGCTGATAGCGTAGCGGTAGCGAGTCCGCGAGCGTCATAGCCCGTCGTAGACATCGCTGTTTACCTTTGACTGGAGAATAAGCGGCTAGTCAAGAGACATCGCGCTTCGATCTCAACAATGCGATGGTACTTTACAGCTAAATAAAAAGCCCCTGGTCAACACCAGGGGTATCCATCTTTATTCCCTGATATTAGAATCGCATCTATGGAGCCATTGGAAATCCGGGTAATGCAATTAGCGCATAAATTTGATGATTATTTTGCAATCAGCTAGTTATACCAATTCACGAAAATCCTGGTACACATAGATTTATCGTAGGGGCATGGCATTGCCCATTGGTGTGAACTTAACGCGAAACGAGCAGTTAGAAACCGCTTTTGGGTGCATCCCAGTTTTTATTCTTCGATGAAATATTAAAATTTAATATTTTATTGTGTTCGCAATGACGAAAGATTGTTAGATTTTGCAAAAGTGGGATGCTCCCGATGCTTTTTCCTCTTTATTTGATCAGAAAAAAGGTTTATGTAAGTGCTAAACCTTTAGATATTTAGTACTTAGGCACAGTTCCCAAATTCATTTAAACTTACTTTTCTAGCAGTTGATCTTGCTATAGACTGTATCCAAATATTCTGAAAACTGATACATGATTACTTAATCAGTCATAAGAAAAGGCTTGGTTTAACCAAGCCTCTATATATACCAAGCATTTACTACACCAAGATTAATTTAGACTGAGCCTTACTTTACTTCATCTTGCTATAGGCTGTATCTAAATATTCTAAAAGCTGATATACCACTGGCTCCCCTTGGGAGATGACTCGAAGAGTCAATTTACCTCTATTCCCATGAAAGTCTATCTTTGACTTATCTGAGTTTTGCTAAAAAAAGACCCTGGGTATTATTCCAGGGCGCATACACGTTTTTCAGGCATTAACAGGCTGAATAATAACTTTGTAAAATAGTTATTTCTACTATCCATAGAATGATACGAATATTGATCCATATATGGTACTAGCAGTTTTTTGTTGCTAGGTCTATTTATAGATTGGTATTTTAGAAAACTAACTTGCTAAAGTTTGATGATATTTATTATTCTTTTAAGATTAGACTAAATATTCTGTGATCTGAGATTAATCTAAATTCAAACTCGGAAATTGCAAAGTAATAATTACCCTAATTATTTATAGGTTATACTTGCTTGGTGTTAATCATGAAAAAGACATTGATAAAAGCCATACCCAATATATACCAGTATTTTCCATAGTTATTTTAGAGTCACAATGTGTCACAGCTTCTTTTCATTCATTAGATTAATTGAGTCATTTGAAAGTTTAGTTGTAAATCGCTTTTTCTTTTCAAGAGGAACTGCGATCGCTAACTTTACTAAAGCTTTTCTGGCGTGTTTGACCGAGATTATTCCTGCTGAAAGCCTGATCTAGAGCAACAACAATCTTGGGGATGCGCCCAAAGCCCACAAAAAATCTTTTGTAATTTTGCGTATAATCGAAAAGTATCTGCTCAACTTATCTGCTTGAGGTTTTCTTACCTCAGCTATTTTTGTATGAATTAGAATTATCAACTAGGCAAAAGCAAAACACAAGTCAATCCTAACTAAGTACTATTCTATCGTTGGCAGTAAGCCTAGTTTGTATAGCAGTCCGCTTTGATTTTTGAAATTATTTGCATGGTGCGCGTTCGCGTTGGCGTTCGCGAGTGCGTGTCGCAGAGAAGCGCAGCGCAAGCGCGATATACAGGGAGTAGGAAGAGACGCGATTAATCGTGTCTCTACTGGGGAGTCGGGAAGAAGGCTTTTCGGGGTATACTGATTTTTTTCAAGAATCAAATACAAGTCCTATCTCTCTCAAGTAAAGACGATGAATCTTAATAAAATCTTCTGGAGAAGAGATGTATTTGGCACATTCATTCATGAGTGATGAAAAGAAGCAAAACTCTCACCAGCCCTTAATTCTGGCAGTAGAAGACGATGATGATAGTCTCCTGGTAGTTAGTTATGCTCTTGAGTCAATGGGTTATAGATTCATTTGTCAAACAGATTCTTCTGCAACGGTGCTGGTAGCTAAAGAATATCAACCAGACTTAATCTTGTTGGATATTTTATTACCAGGTCTTAGCGGTATGGATGTTGTGCGTCATCTAAAGCTTGAACCCTTAACTTGCACAATTCCAGTGGTGGCTGTCACAGCTTTAGCTAGCACGGAGGATCGTGAGCGTATTCTCAAGGCAGGATTTAATGATTACATCAGCAAGCCCTATATGCTTGAGGAATTAGAGGCTATAATTCGCCGTGAGTTGGGAAGAAAATTCACCCCTTACCCAGCTTTGAAGCTTTGTCAGGATTAGCAGTAGAGCATAAAAATATGAAGGTGAACGTGAAGGACTTAAATATTTTTAGGTAGTTGCATAGTGAACAAACTACCTTTACCTAGTTCAGAGGTGACCTTGATAGTTCCTGCGTGCGCTTCTATAATCCGGTGGGATAGATGTAGCCCTAAACCACTACCTGAGCGTTTATGTTTGCCTTGGCGAAATCGCTCAAAAATTGTTGCCTGATCTTCGGGCGCAATCCCATATCCTGTATCTTGGATCTCGATTGTTACCGAATCTGCATTTTCTGAATTAAGTGGAGTTTCAAAAATGCGGATTGTGATGCCTCCTGTATCTGTAAATTTGATGGCATTTGCGATCAGGTTGTTTATCACTCGCCGTAGTTCCAAGCGATCGCCCATAATAATCCCAGCGTTTTTACCCTGTGGATCTAATTCACGGGTGTCTATTTTCAGAATCAACCCTTTTTCACTAGTTAGAGGACTTAGTTCGCTGACTACTTCTTGAGATATCTCACGTAAATCGCATTCTTCCCAATTCAACGTTTTTTTACCTGCCTCGAAGCGATAGACTTCAAGGAGGGTGTTTACCATGTCCATCAAATTTTGGTTACTGCGAATCATAACTGCGATCGCCTGTTTCATTTCCGGCGAAATTTTGCAGAATGTTTCCATCTCAAACAAACTCAACATGCGATCGGCGGCTACTAAAGGAGTTCGCAAATCATGAGTCAGACGGGAAACAAAGTCCTCCCGTTGACGGGCCATTTTTTGTTGTTCGTCTAAACTGTGCTTAAGACGTAACAGCGATCGCACCCTTGCCAATAGTTCATCAGTATCAAATGGTTTACGAATAAAATCGTCAGCACCAGCATCCAAACCTTCGACAACACTGGATTCGTGAAAGGCAGTAATCAGCAGAATTGGAATATAACTAATTGCTGGGTTATTCCGAATCCGACGTGTGACTTCATAACCATCTATCTCTGGCATCATCACATCTAACAGAATCAGATCGGGTGGAGCTTGTTCAACTTCCCGCAAAGCCTTTATTCCATCTGAAACCAAATGAATTTCATACCCCTCACTTTCTAAAATTGCTTGAACCAAAATGAGATTATCTGGAGTATCATCAACTGCTAAGATGCGATAAATTTTATTATTTTCAACTACAGACATAATTTATCAATTTTTATCAGTTTTTTTGAAAGTAACTTATAGTTTAAATTTAGGATATCCTATTGATGCTTGCCTAGCTTCATAAGATGAATGATGTGGATTTTTAGTAAAACCAACAACCCGTTCGCCATCTACCTGTAGAGGTACATCGGCTCCTACAGCCGATAATGTGATTTGGCGCGGTAATTCAATTTTAAACGTTGAACCGACTCCTAATTTGCTCTCAAGAAAGATTTTACCGCCCATCATTCGCACCAGTGAATCTACAATTGCCAAACCCAAACCTGTACCTGGATATTTCCGAGTAAGAGTTTGATCGACTTGTCGAAATGCTTCAAAAATACGTTTAAAATCTCTGGATGCTATACCAATACCTGTATCCCGAACAATAATTGCTACTTTATTTGCAGGTAGTTCTTTAACTTCAACCCAAACTTCACCAGACTCTGTGAACTTAATGGCGTTGGAGAGCAGGTTAATTAAAATCTGTTTGACGCGAACTGGATCATTAAATACTAAAGTATTTTGCAAATCGATTTGCACTAACAATGAGAGGTTTTTGGCGTCAGCTAGGGAACGCATTTCATTTACAGCGAGATTTATTACCTTTGAGACATCAAATTTTTCCGCTTTTAAGTCTAATCGTCCTGTTTCCAGCTTAGAAAAGTCAAGAACTTCATTGACTAGCATCAGCAAATGTTTCCCATTATTCAAGATGCGCTCAACCATATCTGCTTGCTGGTGCGTTAGTTGACCGAACTTAGGACGCAGCAGTATTTGCGAAAAACCAATAATCGCATTCATCGGCGTTCTAAGTTCATGGGACATAGTTGCCAAAAAATGTGATTTTAGCACTGATGCCTCTGATAGCTTGAAGTTTTGCATTTGAAGCTGTTGCTGTTGTCTCTCCAATTCTTGGTTCTTACGAATAAGTTGTTCATGACTTTCTCTAAGCTGGTCTTTTGCCAAAGCTACTTGTATTTCAGCCCGATAAACCCGAATTGCACTCCGCAAAACTTGTGCCAAGTTTTCTGGAGATATTCTAGACTTAGAGAGATAGTCTGTAGCACCAGTTTTTAATAATTGGACAGCAGTTTGTTCATTTTCTAGACCAGTTAAGACTACTAAAGGAACTTTAATTTCCGAAGAACGTAGTTGTTGAATTAAGGTTAGTCCATCCTGATTTAGTAAGCGATAGCTGAGGAAAACACAATCATAAGCAGTAGTGCTTAAAATAGAAAACGCATCATTGCCATCGGCTACTTCAGATAGTTCCATTTGAATACCTGCTTTAGTCAAAGCACCACGGACTGCCATCCGGTCTACTTCATCATCATCTACAACCAAAATTTTCAGCGTATCTTCCATCGGTTTTTATTTTTGCCGCTAAACATAGGTTGATGTATAACATTCCTCTTTTGAGATTATCTAATTAAAATATAAGATTTTCGGACATCTAAAATCTGTAACTTGATTGACTAAGGCATTTCGCACAATATTCAATACTTGTTGAGCTTTGCCATCATCTCTAGAAAGTTAGGGAAGGTCACGTCGTTCCGAATTTAAAATTAAAAATTAATCATTATTATAAATAAATTTAGAGGCTTGTATCATGAGTCTGTTTTGGTAATTAACAAACCAAAAACTATTGGTCTGAAGACAGCAAACATAGCTAAATATAAAGTAAAATAAAATACTTTACTAAGCTTAAAACAATTGTAGTTGAGTCAGCAAGCGACCGTCGTCAGTCATTGGTGAGAGTTGCATAGCATTGTTATGCACCATAATCTTGAGTAGTTATACTCATAAAATTGATTGATCAGGTAGATAAAAAGTAGCTCCCTATACCGATTTGTGAATCTGAAGTAATCCTACCTCCTAAGATTTTGACAATTTTCTTAACGATCGCTAGACCCGTATTAGTATTTTCCTGGCGATCGCGGTCTTCCACATCCAGTGAAAAGTCACGCCAGCAAGCTTCCCACGAAGGACAACGAATTACTTTGCTGCTAGTAATTCCACCAAATTTTAACGCCGTCTAATTCTCTTCCATGAGGATACCCATCAGATGGATCAATCCAATGAATCCAAAGGTTTGGTTGAAAATCACTCGAAACCATCGTTCACTTTCTCGTAAGATAATTTTTACCTTTTGTAATTTGTCCATTTTTGTAAGCTTTATACAAGATAATAGTAATTAACTAATGGAACATAGCAACTGAAAGCTGAATTTTTCGCACAGGAGGAGCAATTTGACATTAGCCTCAATCTTTCATACTTATTGTGCAAGTATCTATATATCTCTAGCTAGATTTATTCTCTATCTAAATGTTCAAAAATAGGAGGTTGATTATTTCTATCGGTGGATGCAGAGTGGTTGAAAGATCATCTATCTTTAGATTGGTAAAATAAAAGATAACGCTTACAAAAAGTAATACTTTGAAAGATGCAAACAGCATAAGAGCGAGTGTAGCAATGAATGAAATAAGCATTATTTTAATTGAAGATCATGACTTAACGCGAATGGGGCTACGAGCAGCATTACAGTCTCACAGCGCATTAAAAGTAATTGGCGAAGCAGCAAATGCTACTCAAGGATTAAAACTTTTGGAAACGGCAAAGCCAGATGTAGCTGTTGTAGATATTGGTTTGCCTGACATGGATGGCATTGAACTCACTCGTAAATTTAAACGCCACCAAGCTGAAACTGGGCAATCGGCAACCAAGATTTTGATCCTGACAATGGATCACACAGAGGATGCTGTACTTGCAGCCTTCGCGGCGGGTGCTGATTCTTATTACATGAAAGAAACAAGTATCAGTAAATTAACTGAGGCGATCCAAGCGACTCACGGCGGTAATTCTTGGATTGATCCGGCAATTGCCAACGTGGTATTGCGGAAGATGCGGCAAGGTATTCCTGGAGAGAGCCAAGGTTCTGATAAAACGCCGAAGACTGTAAAAATTGAGGCATTAGCATCAGAATACGAGCAAGTTTTGGAAACTTACCCTTTGACTCAACGGGAACTGGAAATCCTGGAGTTGATTGTAGCTGGGTGTAGCAATGGGCAAATTGCTGAGAAACTCTACATTACAGTTGGTACTGTGAAGACCCATGTTCGTAATATTCTAAATAAACTGTGTGCGGATGACCGTACCCAAGCTGCTGTAAGGGCTTTACGTTCTGGGTTGGTAGCGTGAGGGGATGAGGGAGCAGAGGGAGCAGGGGAAGCAAAGGAAGAAGAACTATTGATTGTTGCCCAATTCCCAATGCCCAATCAAAATAGTTCTTGTAAACATTCTGCAATGCGTAGTGCTGCTCCGGGTTTACCCATGCGTCGTAGACCATTTTCGGCAATAATTTGCAAAATATCAGGATTTTTGAGTAGAGATTGTACTATCTTGGCAACTTCTGCTGGCTGCTCAACTAAAATCAAAGATGAGCCTAGAAGACGACTTTGAGCTTCAGCAAAGCCACGGTTATATTGAGGCCCATTACCGGGAATCGCGATCGCAGGTTTTCCTAAACCGATAAACTGTTCTGTGGCTGTACCTGCCATAGCGATCGCTATATCTCCCAAATGTAAACAATCATTATAAGCTTTTTGTGTTAGCAGTAGATATGCATTTTTTTGTTTAAATGTCAAGGCATTTGGATCGGCAATTTGGATAGGACATGCTGATTCAGTGCGCCAGCCTTGGGATTGGACACTTTGGGATAAAATATGAGAGTCTAAACCCGGAGCGATCGCACCTAAAAACATCACTCTGTTAGAAGTATAAAAAATTGAATTTCGCTCCTGGAAACTTGCCATCAACGCAGATACAGCAATCATAATTGCTTCCCAGTTGGCGTATGCCTCTGGCGGACGGGAACCCGGAAGAAGAGTCACTACAAAAGGTCGAACTATCTCTTGTTGTTGGCTATCCTGACTATAAAATTGTTGGCGTGAAAAGGTCGGTTGCAGAGCATCCATCATGGGATTACCCAAATAAAAAGCTGGAATTGGCCATTGTTTTAATGTTTCCGTCGTCAGTACATCTCTAGCAAACATCGCCTTACAACGGCGACGACTCATTAACCAACGTTCCCAAGGATGGTAAACTGAACCAGAAAAGTTTTCCCAACGCGCATCTTTAGATTTTCGTGGTAATAATCCAGCTTCATCCCGCACATAATATTCAGATTTCGCCGTACCTACAAAAGCATAGTTAGCGCCACTGAAAGTTGCAAACAACAGTGGCACAATATCTCCCACCGCTAAAATCGCTCTTTTATGACCTAATTTTTTTTGAGAACTCACCCAACGGCGAATAGCTTTTATCTGGGTAAGGGTAAGTTGTAATAAACCACCGCGTACATCCCGCGCTAATTGGCGGCCATCCATGTAAATAAAGCCGCCAGAAGGCATAGTGCGGACTGAACCGATGAGGGGAATATCCAACTGTTGGTAAGCACGTCCTTCACCCACCAGAGGTAAAGCAAAGATTTCTGGTGGGTTTAATTGTCGTTGAAGTTCTTGTAAAATCCGAACTGCGATGACATCTTCCCCATGACCATTACTTAATACAAGTAAGTGTAAAGGAGAAGTTGCAGCTTGAGAGTTAGAGGTTAGGGATAATCGGGATACATTATTCATAGAACCTCGCAGTAAGTATTGTGAGTATCAAGTGATGCTGATATCATGCCATGAAGAGTGCCGAGCTCCGTTAGCGTTACCGGAGCGTTTAGCCGATGCCTCGGCTTCGAGTTGAAAGACCACCCACAAGGGTAGCCACTGCGGTGGACAGCTTTCTTGGCATAAAGCAAGTAGTGTCGGCACTTTTACCAAGTACAAAAATGCTAAGTATTTCTTAATTTACTCAGGACTCAGCACTGAGTTCTATGAAAAGCACCCAGATTTTGATAACCCGTAACTTGGGTTAGTATAAAGCTATAGGAATTCTACTTGATTATTGTTAAATATACTGAGAACTAAATCTTTATACAGTAAGCTCTTAGTTCTTATGGTTTTTCAAAAATCAAATAGGAGTCCTATATCAGGTAAACACAAACTCTTTGAGGGTTTATCTGATGCCAATCTTTGATTTAATAATGGGAAGTAACTTTATGTCTCAGAAGGTTCTAGTTGTTTTAACAAGCCATGATACCTTAGGGAACACAGGCAAAGAAACTGGATACTATTTGCCAGAAGTGAGCCATCCAGTCGCTGTTTTCGAGCGAGCTGGCTTGACTGTTGATTACGTCAGTCCCAAAGGTGGGAAAGCACCCATGATTGGGATTGATCTTAATGATCCAGCGAACGCTGCGTTTCTCAACAACCCTGAGAAGATAGCACAGGTGGAGAATACTTTGAACCCAACAGAGGTTGAACCATCGGCATATGATGCAATCTTCTATGCGGGTGGACATGGCACGATGTGGGATTTTGCTGACAATTCTCAGTTGGCTAGCATTGCAGCAAGCATCTACGAACGAGGTGGTGTAGTTTCTGCGGTGTGTCATGGCCCTGCTGGGTTGGTCAACATCCGACTTTCAAACAATGAGTATTTAGTAGCCGGAAAGAAAGTGTCTGTCTTCACCAACGAAGAAGAAGCAGCAGCAGGATTAACCGATATTGTACCCTTTCTGTTAGAAGCAAAGTTGATTGAGCGGGGTGCAACAGTAGAGAAAGCACCAAACTTTCAGGCAAAAAGCGTGGTGAGCGATCGCTTGGTTACTGGACAAAACCCAGCCTCAGCAACGGGTGTTGCTGAAAAGGTCGTGGAACTTCTGAAACAGCAAAGTCCTAGCCTTACCTCAAGCGCAGGTTGGGCCGGGTAAAAGAAACAAGAGGTAATATTTCTTTAACAAGAAGAATCATTATGGTGAGAAAGGGGTTACTGTTGGCAACCCCTTTCTCACTCTAATCTTCTCTTAATAAACAGAAATATTTATTAAAAATGCGATAAAGAAGAATTCAAAAGTCAGAATTCAGGAACAAAGCCAAAGACGTATAAAGCTTTTATCATAAGTCCTAAATAAGTCGCGGATCTGAGCCTTTGGTAGTGTTAGCGTGAAACAAAAAATTATAACTAACTGTCTGTATATACAAAGGTATTAATGGGAAAATCCGCAAAGAAGCTGGAAGTTAGTCTTATCCCTATTCCTGAACCTTTGTACAACTAACTCTCAGTTAATTAGGTTAAATATTATATATTATGAAAATTTCTGCTACTGCAATTTTGACTTTAGCTACTTTGGCTGCTGCTAATGTTACTCAGCAAGCAACGGCTGCACCTACTAAAGCCGTCACTCCAACTACAAAAACTGATAACTTAGTAGTGCCAGTGATTGAAGATACTCCCACCCGCATAGAAACAATTGCTTCACCAGAAACTATAGTTGCACAACAATTTTCCCAAAATACTCCCCCAGTGCCAACAACTGTTAACAACAACTCCACAGTAGTTTTAAAACCAGTAGACAAGGCAACACTAAAACAAAAAGACAAGAATAATTCTTCAGTAACAATCCCCCTCATCTCCTCTGCTTCATCCTCTCGTCCCCAAACCCCTGCTATAGATAACTATTTAGTAGTTACAGCTACAGATGTACAGGTAGTGGGAGCCAATCAAGAATTGCAGCAAATCATTCGCAAAGTGATTAAAACCCAGGCGGGTGGAGAAACTAGTCAAAGCCAGCTACAAAAAGATGTAACTGCAATTTTAGATACAGGTTTATTTAGCAATGTCAGTGTAAATAGCTTTAGCACACAGGCTGGATTGAATGTAGTTTATCAAGTGCAACCGGTGATTGTGCGCTCGCTGCAACTATCTGGTGCTAAAGTACTCACCTACCAAGTAGCCCAACAACAGTTGCAATCTCAAATTGGAACCACCATCAGTCCTGCTGGACTCCAGCAAGCAGTAGTACAAATTAACAAATGGTACGCTGACAATGGTTATAACTTAGCACGGGTGTTATCAATTAAACCCAGTTCTCAAGGTATTCTCACTGTGAATGTCGCTGAAGGCTTGGTGAGTAATATCAAGTTTCGCTTTGTCAACGACGAGGGTAAAACCATTGATAGCAAGGGTAATCCCGTGGGAGGACGCACCAAACCAGATTTTCTGCAACAGCAACTCAAGCTAAAACCTGGTCAAATCTTCCAAGAAAATATAGTTAAACAAGACATACAACAGCTATATCAGACTGGTTTATTTGAGACTGTGAATGTTGCCTTAGAAGGAGATGCGACAAAACTAGATTTAGTCTACCAACTTAAAGAAATTGGGGCGCGTGGTGTTAACTTGGGTGGTAGTTACAATGCCGATCAGGGGTTAATAGGTACAATCAGCTATCAAGATCAGAATGTCGATGGTGTTAATGATACTTTAGGTGTGAATGTTGGTGTAAGTAGCCGAGACTTGCAGTTTAATAGCAAATTTATTAGTCCCTATCGGATAACTAACCCCGATCGCTTAGGGTACACTGTGAATGGTTTTCGTAGTCAGGAACTTTCGGAAACCTTTGACGACAAGATTAAGCTTGCTAACGGCGACAAAGTTCGAGAAGGTCAAATTGGCGGTGGTGTGAGCTTACAGCAACCAATTGACGACTGGAATACCTCATTAGGATTAAACTATACCCGAACTAGTATTCGCGATCGCCAAGGTAATATTACCCCAACCGATGCTCAAGGCAATCCCCTATCGGCGAGTGGAACTGGTGTTGACGACCTAACTACTGTATCCTTCACCGCCATCAAAGACCAACGAGATAATCCCCTCAATCCCACTAAAGGTTCCGTTTTGAGTTTGAGTACAGAACAATCTGTCCCCATCGGTCAAGGAAATATTTCCCTAAATCGCCTCAAAGCCAATTACAGCCAATATTTGCCAGTGCAATTATTTAACACCAAACAACCACAAGTATTTGCAGTAAATCTGCAAGCTGGTACTGTCCTTGGTAATTTACCGCCCTACGAAAGCTTTAACTTGGGTGGTTCCAACTCAGTACGCGGTTACGATTCTGGAGATGTAGGGAGTGGTCGCAGTTATGTGTTAGCTTCCGCAGAATATCGCTTCCCTGTCTTACCAATAGTAGGGGGTGTTTTATTTGCCGACTTTGCTTCAGACTTAGGCTCCGGTGATACTGTATTAGGAGATCCAGCAGGTGTGCGAGGCAAAGCAGGCTATGGTTTTGGTTATGGGGCTGGAGTGCGCTTAAATTCACCACTAGGCTTAATTCGAGCTGACTATGGCATTAATGACCAAGGAGAAAGCAAAGTGCATCTAGGCATAGGTCAGCGATTTTAAGAAAGTAAGCATTCAGGACATGAATGCAGATTTCTCCCAAAAACTGAAAAACGAGGAGTCAAAACTGTCCGTTTGCTTATTTTCTACACCAACATTTAAAATTATGTCTAATACCATTTCTCTGTGAAGCTACGCCAAATTTTCTTGCTTTCTTATTTCTTTCTTTATGTTCTTTGCGCTCTTTGCGGTTCGTTCCTCATATAATTTAATTTGGCGTATCTTCATACAGAATTGATATCAGGAGCCAGAATTCAGAATTTAATTCTGTGGGACTAGTGGATGAATAACTGGGTTTGAATCCCCCACCAGATCAGAGATTTGGTGGTGTTTCTAGATAATGGGTTTGAATCCCCCGCTTATTGATTCTGACTTCTGAATTCTTCTTTAACTTATTAAAAATTACGGAATTACTCTTTGGCATTGTAGCAAGTAACGTGTTATTTATCACATCACAGGCGTGGAAGACAAATTGAGCCTGTTTCCTATTTCAGGATTTCTTGACTCTCGCGTTATCCTATAAAGATAAAACTGTTGTGTTCATGGGGAGGTCTTTCTTACTTGGATTCCAACAACTAAATCATCCCGTAAGATAGACAGGCAAAAATCCTGCCCCATATCAAAAATATGGGAAAATCTTTTAGGAATCCCTCAAGACTCAGGACTCGCTAGTTATCTGCTCACTCAGGACTCAGGACTCTTTATGTTAGCAGGCACAATTTTGCAGGATGGAAAATATACCCTAATTCAAGAAATAGGGCAGGGTGGCTTTGGCATTACATTTAAAGCTACGCATCACTACTTGGGTCAGGAGGTGGTGATGAAAACCATCAATGAACGGCTGCGACAACATCCTGATTTTGCAAAATTTGAGCGCCAATTCCAAGATGAAGCCAGACGATTAGCTACGTGTATTCACCCAAACATAGTCCGAGTTAGTGATTTTTTTGTCGAGGCTGGACTGCCTTACATGGTGATGGAATACATTCGTGGCGAAACCTTGGGAGACGCATTTGTATTACCAGGGATACCGTTACCTGAAGCCACAGCAATTCATTACATCCGGCAAATTGGTGCAGCCTTGCAGGTAGTACATAACAACGGTTTGTTACATAGAGATGTCAAACCAGATAATATTATCCTTCGTGAAGGAACGCAGGAAGTAGTACTGATTGATTTTGGCATTGCCAGAGAATTTAATGGCAGTGTCAGGCAGACTCACACAGGCATGGTTTCTGAGGGTTATTCTCCCATTGAGCAGTATTTGACGCAAGCGCCGCGCACCCCTGCCACGGATGTTTATGGTTTAGCAGCAACCTTGTATTCACTTTTGACAGCACAGGTTCCTATGCCAGCATTGTTGCGCGATCGCGAGCAAATGCCTTCCCCCCGCGAACTACAACCACACTTAAGTGCTGCTGTCAACCAGGCCGTAATGCGCGGTATGGCGGTGGAGTCTCGTTTTCGGCCAGCGACAGTTGCTGAATGGTTACAACTGCTACCTGGAAATGGGATGAATATGACACCGCAAGCTTTAGCCACTTATGCAGTGCCAACTGTCAATTTATCTGCCCAGCAGGCAGTAACTTTAATTGGGAATGGGAAAACTTCCCAGAATCGCATTCATAAACCATCTGGTTTGGCGCAGCCCAACCCAGGCATCGCCAAAGAAAATGTACTGGCAAAAAAACTGGGGTCATCTCAAATATTCATTGGTATAGGTGTAGCCTTGGTTGCTGCTACAGCAGGTTTTGGCATCACTAGCATCTTACCCAAATCTCAGCCGCAGCCAACCGCAAAACCGCTTTTTGAACAGCCAACTCAAGAACCACCTGCGAAAGTTCCTAACTTAGAGAGGGGTGAAGAGACTAACACCACCTCAAGAAGTGAATCAGCACCTGTTTATAATTCCAAGCAGCGCCGGCGTAATCGTCGTTCTTCCCCAGAAGAAGCTCCCAGCAACCCTACACAAGAATCACGACGCGGCGATTCTGAGCAATCCACCCCTTCACCTAGCGTTTCACCTACCCCCTCGCTAGTCGAAAAACTACGGGCAATCCGTTCATCTCGTAGTGCTTCCCCCGCACCACTACCAAAAAATAACTCACCCGCTTCTAATCAGAATTCTCCTGGGAGCAACGCGATTTGGTGAGGTAGGATCAAAAACCAGCGATCGCTAAAAAT
>NZ_CAXTNE010000137.1:17410-20586 GCF_964245445.1 uncultured Nostoc sp. | reverse complement strand
CCTGCTCCCCCTGCCCTTCTGCTTCCTACTTCCGGTTTCACTTGGACTGTGGCACCAGGCACTAAGTTGAATTGTCCATCAGTGACTACTTGTTCACCTGGTTTCAACCCTTGCTTAATTACCGTTTCGTTCCCAACGGTGTCGCCTACCGTAATTGGACGCATTTCTGCTGTTTTATCAGGTTTGACTACATACACAAACTGCCCCTGTTGTCCACTCTGTACCGCTTGCGAAGGAACAGTAATGGCATTTGGTTCTTCACTCAGTTTGAGTACTACATTGACAAACTGCCCCGGAAACAGGCGCTCCTCAGCGTTGGCAAAAGTACCCTTAAGTTGAATTGTGCCTGTTTGGGTATTGACTCCACTATCAACAAAGGTGAGTTCGCCTCGTACTGGATGCCCTGCATCTTTAGGAGGTAAAGCATCAACTTCTAACTTGCCATTATTAGCACTGTATTTTTTGATGTCTGGCAGCAGTCGCTGGGGAATGGAAAAGTTAACGTAAATGGGGCGAATTTGGCTGATTATAATTAGCGGATCGGTGGCATTCGCCTGTACTAAGTTACCTTGATTTAGCTTTAGGTTACCTGTGTGTCCGGCAATTGGCGAGTAGATAGAACTGTAAGAAAGCTGAACTTTAGCATTATCGATCGCAGCTTCATCTGCCACTACTACCGCCTGAGCATTTTGTACATCTGCTTGGGCTGCCGCCACAGCAGCAGCCGCATTTGCCACTCCACCCTGATCTGCTTTCACTGTCGCCTGTTGAGCATTAGCAGTAGTCTGATACTGTTCGGCCTGTTCTTTACTGATTGCCCCAAGCTTTCGCAAACTCCCATAACGTCGAGCTTGCACATTTGCATTTGTTGCCTGAGACTTATCCTTTACAACGTTCGCTTTTGCCTGGTTCACCTGGGCGATCGCTTGTAGCACATTTGCCTGTGCCTGTTTCACCTGAGCTAAATCTTTAGCTTTAGCAGCATTAGCTTGCATCAGTGCGGCTTGTAGAGGGCGGGAATCAATTTTAAATAACAAGTCTCCTTTCTTAACGTTCTGTCCTTGCTGAAAATAAACTCCCGTAAGTTGTCCGCCTACTTGTGACTTGACAGATACTGTAGAATAGGCTTCTACCGTTCCTGTAGCCGATAGCTGTATTGGAATCGTTTTTTGAGTTGCAGTGGCAGCTACTACTGGCACAGCTCGCTTTTTCCCTGCTTCTTTTCCACTTGATTGGGCTTCGGAAGTACTACAGGCACTACACAAATAGACCAGACTTAACATAAGTAGCGAGAATCGCCCTCTTTGAATGATGCTCTGAAAATAAGGAACAGTTTGAGCAGTTAAGGGCGAAGGCTTTATCGTCTGAACAAGAGCTAAACAGCGCATATCAACAATTCGGGGGAAAGGGGAAGCAGAGACATGTACTAGCTTGTCGTTAGACATCGCATTCTCCACAAAATTCTTGGTTGCGATTAATTCTAATTAGATAAGCAGAATGTTAGTTTAACTAAATATTAGTGTATTAATAATTGTTTTTTTCGCCCACCCCTTTTGGGAATAAATTGTTGTCAAACTCTTGTGACTTTGGTACTAGGCTGTTGTGACTTTTTTCCTATATATCTTTTATATGGATTGTGTTGCAAAAATTGTTTGAGAAGAAATGTAATAGCTTAAAGCTACAACTTTAATTTTACGAAAGCGATCGCAGTTTGTCCTTCAGCCAAAATAAATATTTTGACTCAGACATTCAAGCGATCGCTACTGAAATTTAAGCAGCACAAAAAATTGGGGCAGGTGATAAACCCGCCCCGATCGCTTCTGATATACTGCGCCCAACGGCTGTAGCTACAGGCTTTAAACTATCAACTAAATGCACCATATCTTCTAAAGAAAGTGCTTGACGGGCATCAGAAACAGATTTTTCTGGTTCTGGGTGACATTCAATAATTAATCCATCTGCACCGCAAGCGATCGCAGCTCTAGCCACAGGTGCAACCAACTCCCGTTTCCCAACAGCATGGGAAGGATCTACAATCACAGGCAGGTGAGTTATTTGCTTGAGTGCTGCCACTGCTCCTAAATCCAGGACGTTGCGGGTGTAATCATCAAAACTGCGGATACCTCTTTCGCACAACACCACATCAGGATTCCCGTGGCTGAGGATATATTCAGCAGCCATGACGAATTCTTCAATTGTCGCTGCTAAACCACGTTTGAGTAGGATTGGTTTACCAGCTTGTCCCAAAGCTTTGAGCAAGTCGAAGTTTTGCATATTGCGGCTACCAACTTGAAGCATATCAGCATGGGCGGCGACTACTTCAATTTGAGAAATTGACATAACTTCGGTGACAACTGGCATATTGTAATGCGATCGCACCCTTGCCAAAATCTCCAATCCTTCTTCTCCCATACCCTGGAAAGCGTAGGGAGATGTGCGGGGTTTGTAGACACCGCCACGCAACCCCTGCACGGATGCACCAGATAGCTTTTGGGCGACTATCTCCATTTGTTCTAAACTTTCAACAGTGCAGGGGCCGCCGATAATTACGAGTTCTTCGCCCCCAAAAGCGACTTTTTTTGAAATTTTAACGATTGTTTGGTGGTTTGGATGAGATTGTGCGGCAAGTTTGGCGTTAATCATGGTTTCATTCTCCTAAAAATTGAGTATTGGGCACTATTTGTGGATAATAAAAAAGCCCGAAACCTTTGAAGAGTTCCGGGCGCGTTCTGAATCATCGACATGACGCTATTTACCCGGAACTTAGTCTGGGCCAAAAGTAAAAGCCATAAAACCAGCTATTCAAATAAGTCATGACGATGAAATTCTCCTTAAAACAACAAAAACCGCAGAGTTTGCTCTGCGGTTCACCGGGCGGTTTCCATTAGGAAACTCAATTCACTCCCGGTGAACCACCCTAAACCAAAAATAAAAGTAGGAATTTGTGTGAAGCATTTGTGGGGCTTTTGCTGAAAAAATTAATAAATATGCCTATTTAAATTAACATTATCAGGAAGAGTAAGCGGTGTCAAGACCCCCACAAACCCTAAAAAAGCGATAGACTCAGTAAAAATGTGGGAGTGAATAAGAGACAAGGGAGCAGGGGGCAGAGGGGAAAGAGGTAATATTTTTATTCGCGGGCGGGGGCGCGGCGGCCGGGCCGCCGGCGGGGGGGG
>NZ_CAXTNE010000137.1:0-17400 GCF_964245445.1 uncultured Nostoc sp. | reverse complement strand
CAGACAATTGACAATCGCCATAGATTATTCTTACCCAAGTCTTCATTGACCAGATTAACTTTTTAGGATCATCAGTTTCATTATGCCCAGTTCCAAAATCTTAGCCCAATCTTTCGACTATTATGGAGTTTACCCCTGCCCAGTCTGTCGGATAGGTAAGATTTCTCACATGCCAATGATGGAAGCTATGGCTTGTGACTTTTGCCAAGAGATTTTTACAGTCAACTTAGAACTAGAGCAAATTAAGATGCCTTCTAGACAACCACCCTTAATTTGGCGTTGGAATGGGTTTAATTGGACAGAAGGCCAGTTGGAAGGTGTGGAATTAGGTTGGGGTTATGGACTAGCAGCAGCAGTTTTTGTAATTCTTCCCACTACTTTAATTGGCATAGTAGCTTACTATTTCCCTGCTAATCTTAAAGAACCCATTACCTGGACACCATATATTTGGACGATATTAACTTTCTTATCACATTTATCAATTATTGTTTGGATTGTAATTGAAATTTATCAGATTCCAGTTGCAGCATATTTGAGAGCGATCGCTCGATGGAGAAATGGGGATATGGGGAGATGAGGGAGAAATCAATTAAAAATTTAAAATTTAGAATTAAAAATTAAAGAACTTCTGCCTCCTGCCTCGTGCCTCCTGCCCAATGCCCCATGATCAATAACAAATAATGCAGCGAATAAATGGCTCCATCACTCATAATTAAGTTGATTGTCCACCAAAATATCGTATGAGCGATCTGGAGCATTACTATAGAGTTTTGGAATTAGAGCCTGGGGCAACACTTGAAGAAGTGAACCAGGCTTACAAAGATTTAGTCTTTGTTTGGCATCCCGATCGCATTCCCAAAGACAATCTCCGTTTACAGCAGAAAGCACAAGACAAGCTGAAAGCCATAAATGAAGCTCGTGAAAAATTGCGCTCTTTAAAAACCAAACATCAAACCACACATCACTCACCGCCACCTCAACAGGAAAAACCATCTCAAACAATCCAGAAACCACACTCACCGCCACCTCAACAGGAAAAACCATCTCAAACAACCCAGAAACCACCAAAGCAAAACTCAGACTTGAGTGGCAAAGATTACAGTCGGGCAAATTTGAGCAATAAAGATTTATCTGGCAGAAATCTGAGTTATGCCAATTTGAGTGGTGCTAATCTCAGCGATACTTTTATGCACAAAGTCAACCTCAGAGGGGCGGATTTATCTGAAGCAAATTTATTTCGGGCAAACCTACTTTTAGCGGATCTTAGGGAGGCGAATTTACGCGCTGCTAATTTGATTGGAGCGGATCTCAGTGGGGCCGACTTGCGAGGAGCCGACTTGACAGGAGCGCGGATTCGTTCTGGTGAGCGCCTTTTAGTTAAACTAGTTGGTACTAACTTAGCAGGGGCGATTATGCCTGATGGTTCAATTTATCAATAGCTGAGGCTGCGCTATGATACAGAAAATATGAATTATTCAAATGAACAAGCATTAAAGCATATTGCTTTTTCAATATGCTTTAATGCTTGCCCAAAACACCAAAATAAATGAGTATAGAAGTTGAGCAACAGATTTACAACTGCTGCAAAATATCGCCTTGACCATTATTAGGCCCACTAAGTATATTAAATGGTGTGCAAATGGCTTTTGCCTGTCCCCGGAATGTTAAAGTAGCACCCCCTTGACTAACAATATTACCGTCTAATAAGTTAGATACCGGATTGAGAAGACCTAAGACCTTTTCTAAGCCGCTCACTCCAAAATTCTGAGTTGTAGAGACAGCTTGCCACCTAAATTCATTTGCACCAGTCCTATTCGGTGTTCTAGGAGCAAAGGTGAAAAGAATCGTATTTCCACCCGGCTCCGTAACAGTCAGCGTGTTGACATTATCGAACTGAAAACAGGCTTGCTCCGTATTGCCTGTACTCAGTAAAGTAATTGTAACATCGTAGCTTTTACCAGCTACCTGTGCTCTTGCCGACGCGGCAAAAATCATCAGTCCTCCAAACAATAAGCTTAATGTAAAGCTGCTGCGTAATAAAGAAGCGTGTAATTTTGAAGCATTCATCTTTTATCTCCTAAATTTTTGATTCAAATTACAACTTTTCCTTTAAGTAAGCTATCCCAAGACTTCTCGGTTAAGCCTATTTTGGGCATTCTAAATAAGAATATTTCAAGGGTTTTAGCCTAGTTTTTTCCTTAGCCGAGCAGTATTAGGAGCTATCCTACTTATCGAGGATATGAGTAATCTGATTGCAAAAGTAGTTACATATCTAATAAGAATATTAGATATATAAATATTATGTACAACCAATATCTACTAACTAGTTTGGATTTTAATATAAGTCTAAAATAATTAATCTAAGTATATACTTACTGCCTGGTTTGGATTTTAATATAAGTCTAAAATAAACAAACTGAGATTTGCTTGCTGAATCTACTGAAATGAGAAAGCAATTTGTAATTTTAATGATCAGCAGTATCCTTCAAGAAGTCGGAAATCTGACCTAGCTTGATCCATCCCTACAACCTGCCTGTAAAATTGAATATGATACATCAAGGCTTTTAGGCACTGTGAACTTTTTTATCGGTTGTGCTGTTTGGGCATATAAAGGTTGGGCGGGCGAACTCTATCCCCAAGGCACTCGCACTGCCGATTTTCTGCATCTCTACAGTCGTCGCTTCACCACTGTAGAAGGTAACACCACCTTTTATGCCGTGCCTAACCAAGAAACTGTAACCCGTTGGGCTGCCGAAACACCAGCAGGTTTTGAATTTTGTTTGAAATTACCGCGAGATATTACCCATCAAGGATTGCTGAAACCTTATATTCCGGCTGCATTAAAATTTCTGGAAGGGATGCGTCCTTTAGGTAAACGTCTTGGCCCAATATTTGCCCAGTTACCACCCAGTTATGCACCTACATTGCTTGACGATTTGACCAACTTTCTGGAAGCTTGGCCACGTACAGAAGCACCCCTAGCGTTGGAAGTTCGGCATCCCGATTGGTTTAGAGAACCCCATGCAAGTAATTTGACGACACTTTTAGAAAGGCTCGGTGTGGGACGGGTATTGTTAGACTCGCGCCCCATTTACACTGGAGATGATGACCCTCAGTTGCAATCGGAACGACGTAAACCCAAATTACCGTTGCAATTGAGTGTCACAGCACCTTTTACTCTGATTCGATTTATTTCGCATCCAAATTTATCAGTGAATCAGCCGTTTATGGAAGAGTGGGTGAGACAGATTCAGCAATGGTTGCAAATGGGAGTGCGAATTTATTTCTTTGTCCATTGTCCAATAGAAGCGCGATCGCCTAGCACAGCCCGTCACTTTCAACAGCTATTGGAACAGAGTCACACACCAGTTCCACCCCTACCTTGGAATAACCTTGAGCATCCCCCCAATCAACTCACTTTATGGTCTTGAAAGGCAGGACGTAAGCAGTAGGGGGAGTAGTCCCACAGAATGAGATTTCTAATTTTTTAACTTTTACAAAATATCTCATGTTTAGTAATTAAAAAAGAGCAATAATTAGTGTTACGATACTTTATTGTTAAAGCTTGATATTCCTTTTTGCTTGCCAAAAGGGGTAATAGTCCTCTTTGTAAAATGGCAATGATGGTTTAGGTGATAATGAATATATTTAACAGAAAAGTATTGATTTTTAATGTAAATGTGATTTAAGGGAATTTTTTTAGAGCAGTTACACCAAAGGAGGTTGAAATGAGTCGTCTTCTTTATGAAAATTCAGTCTCTTACAAAGGATATCTTATTATTCCATTTGTGTTTGGGAAAATTGATAATTACGAGATTTATTCCTATAAATTGCTATCAGAGGTTGGGCACACAAGCCAATTTCATAAAGCAGAAAATCCAGCAGGAATCTATGGAAGTAACCTTAGTAATATCATTGATGTTGCTAAAGAACATATTGATAAAAATTCAGAGTTTGTTAGCCGGAAGGATAATTTTAAGTCTCGTTACATTTACCGAAACAATTTGATAATTATTTCCCAAGAAGGAGACAAATATTTTTATGACCATTATCCACCAGAGTTATTGAATAATATTGCAGCTCCAAAATTATTCCAATCCGAATATGAATGCCTGAGTTGGATTAAGCAAGGGCTTAATGGGGAACATGTGCGGCAAAGAGCTATTTGAAGAAGGCAGTAGTTAGTCCTTAAAACAAGCTTTATTCTGGTTTTAAGAACTAACTTCTGTACCTAACTAAGTTAAAATATGCTATGGATTTTCCATTTGTGCCAGAAGCAGCACGAGCCGAAGTTATTCGCCCCACACGTTGGCAATTAAGTATTTATGCTGCTGCGATCGTTATCTCAATTGCAATTGGTTAACCTTGGTTTTTGCTCTATTGAACTGGGATATTGTAGCTAAATTCGGACGGTTGGTAGTATGAGCGATCGGGGGACATTGAATATTGCTTTCTGACACTCCCCCTACTTCGCATTCTTCATTCCCTATTCCATTTGATTTTTATTTGCTCTAGACTCGACCTTAACGCACCTTTATCAGATCATGAAGAATGATTAAGAAAAACGAGTATAGACAAATATGATAAAAATGCTAGCTGAAAACTTGATTGGAATTGAGACAAGATTACAAATTAATTGGGTTTGGCTAAATGCCAGCTTGCAGTTTGTTAGTTGGGGACTTTTTTCACTTTTACTAGCTGAGGTATTGAGAGACAGCTACCATGCTTTGTGTCACCAAGTCAATTGGCTTGCTAAATGGCACAACAAGCACCACATGGCTTATCGCCGTGATCTATCCATAGTTTCTCTGAAAGTTTACCAAGAATCCCAACTCTATCACGACATTTTAGAATCGAGTCTACTGCTAGTGGTATTGGTAGTCATTGCCTTAATTGTCCAGCAAATGGGGTTATGGCTGGGAGTAGCTTATGGTTGCACCTTCTTGTATGGCGCGTCTGTACGATATTTTCAGGGAAAAATTGATACAGACTACAACCACCTACCCGGCCCTTTAGAGACAATACCATCCATTTGGTGGGTGAATCGGTCTTACCATTGGCGGCATCATTTTGATGATGTCAACGCTTACTACAGTGGTGTCTTTCCTCTAGTGGATAAAATTCTTGGTACAGGACTGTCTCTTAAAGGTAAAACCATCGCTTTAACCGGAGCATCAGGAGCGTTGGGACAAGCATTAGCGGCTGAACTTGTAAAGAATAATGCTAAAGTCGTGGCATTAACGACTAATCCAGAAAAATTAGTAGAGCAAGTTGGGGTGAAAGTGGTTCCTTGGCAGTTGGGTAATGAAGCCAATTTGAGAGATAGTTTAGAGAAAGTAGATATTTTAATTATCAACCACGGAATCAATGTCTACGCCAGCCGCACATCGGAGGCTATCAATACCTCCTATGAAGTAAATACCTTTTCAGCATTGCGGTTGATGGATATATTTTTGACAACCGTAACAGGGCCACAAGCAAAAGCGACGAAGGAAATCTGGGTAAACACTTCTGAGGCTGAGGTTTCTCCAGCACTGAGTCCGCTTTATGAACTCAGCAAGCGATCGCTAGGAGATATTGTTACCCTGAAGCGTTTGGACGGGGATTGTGTAATTCGCAAGTTAATTCTTGGCCCATTTAAGAGTCAACTGAATCCTTATGGAGTGATGTCTGCACAGCAAGTTGCTCGTGCGATCTTGTTTTTCGCTCGGCGAGACTTCCGAAATATCATTGTGGCAATAAATCCTCTCACCTATCTGCTGTTTCCCTTAAAGGAAATTAGTACGTCGCTATACTATCGAGTCTTCAGCCGGACAGCGAAAAGTGAACAGCACTTACGCAAACAATAGCCGAAACCCTTATTTTCAGGTGGGGGCAATTCATCAATTGCTCCTATCGCGTGTAGTTATGCGTAGGCGTAGTCCGCCGCAGGCATCGCTCCGAGTGAGTGCTGATTATTTTAAAGTTAGATTTCGCTGGATTTCATCAACTGTTACGGTTAACATGAGATGTGTCTTTAGGGATATTTCTAGTCTATCAAGTTGATAGATTTAAGTTATAGCAATGGCTATTCCCGATTTAACAGCAGCTTTTATGCTTAATTAAGTAACTGCAAATTCAGTATACTGTCTGATATCGGCTGGTTGAAAGGCAAGAACAATTTGATTTTTAGAAATACCAGCGTTAACAAGTTCGTTGGCTATACCGTATTCTGTACCGTCTCTTTGAATCCAGATTTTGCCGTTGATAATATCAAGATGGACTAAGCAACCATGCACCCGTTGATTATTTTCCCAGCCTAGTGTTAATAGTAGGTAATGGTTAGCGGTTTTGTCTATAATTAGTTGTCTTTCTAGTTCTCCGTAAGCATAGGTAAGTTGGGCGTATTCGATTAATATCTTTTGAATGATTTGGCGATAATTATCTAAGATATCCATTGCAGTATCACTTCTCGTTTTGAGTCGAAGACAAGTAAACAAAGGCGTTGATTTTCTAATAATATTTTACCAATTGGTTCTTGAAATAGTTCTGAATAGGTTTCTTGACGAATACCCAGATACAAGCGGCGGTCGGGTTCTAAGCGAGTGATAATATCGTAATATAAGATATATTGTCCTAAAGCATTTTCTAAGTCGGTGACTGGAGAAGCGCCTATAAAGCTTTTAATTTCTACTGCTATTTTCTCTCCGCTTTTTTCGGCGGCTATAAGTTTTTCTGCACCTAAGTCAATATATAAATCTCTTGTACCCCATTTGAGAAGAAATGGATCTTTGGTAATTTGCCAACTATCTTTTTCCAGGGCATTTCTAACGGCATTATGATAAATGTCTCTAGCTGGCATAGGGGCTAAATTTATAATATATTAACTTGGGAAATTACGGCACTATGAAAAAAATCTTTTGCTGACATACAAACTTACAATAACAGCCTCTATCCTAATACGCTTGGGTTAAGGGCTACTGGCAAAAATTTTGGGTTTTCGAGACGCGATAAATCGCCGTCTCTACAAGTGTTTTGGTCTTATCTGAACTTGTATTGTCCTCTATCCTATTATATCCTCTCTCTGTGCCTCTGTATCTCTACGAGAGAAACACAAAAAAAAGGGATAAGCAAAACGCCTATCCCCAAAAAATCAACTAATCAAAGGATCAAGTACCCGAAGTCCAAGAATTGATGTACTCAATTTGATCGGGTGTTAAGCTATCAATCGTGATACCAATAGCCTGCAACTTCAACCGAGCAATTTCTTGATCGACTTCAACAGGAATTGAGTGCAAACCAGGTTCCAACTTACCCTTATTCTTCACCAGGAATTCACAAGCCAAAGCTTGGTTTGCAAAACTCATATCCATAACTGC
Organism: uncultured Nostoc sp.; assembly: GCF_964245445.1. Taxonomy (GTDB): domain Bacteria; phylum Cyanobacteriota; class Cyanobacteriia; order Cyanobacteriales; family Nostocaceae; genus Nostoc. The sequence goes on along the minus strand of NZ_CAXTNE010000137.1, from coordinate 10,042 downwards.
GCTAGGGTGTCCTTCAGCCGCAGCTAGGTTAATCAAGCGTCCTTGTCCGAGAACGACAACTGATTTACCATTTTTCAACTTGTACTCTTCAGTGAAAGGACGAACTTCTTTGATTTCCTTAGCTTGTGCAGCCAAGTATTTCAAATCAAGTTCCAAGTCAAAGTGACCAGAGTTACAAACGATCGCACCGTCTTTCATGACATCGAAGTGTTCACCACGAACGACGTGCTTGTTACCAGTTACAGTGACAAAAATATCACCTTGGGGTGCAGCTTCAGCCATTGGCAGGACACGGAAGCCATCCATTACGGCTTCAATTGCCTTGATGGGGTCGATTTCGGTGACGATGACGTTAGCACCCATCCCACGGGCACGGAGGGCTGTACCTTTACCACACCAGCCATAACCGACGACGACAATGTTTTTACCAGCCAACAAAATATTTGTGGCGCGGATAATGCCATCTAGGGTTGATTGCCCAGTACCATAGCGATTATCAAAGAAGTGCTTGGTGTCGGCGTCGTTGACGTTGACTGCGGGGAAGGTAAGAACGCCTTCTCTAAACATGGCGCGTAACCGCACAATACCGGTGGTGGTTTCTTCGGTGGTGCCAATCAAATCAGCAATTTGGTGTTGGCGTTCTTGTACCAAAGTTGCAACTACATCGCTACCGTCATCAATAATGATATTGGGGCGATGATCTAAAGCTATTTGAACGTGGCGGTTATAAGTTGCGTTATCTTCGCCTTTTTGAGCAAAGACGGGAATTTCATGATCGACGACGAGGTTAGCTGCTACGTCATCTTGTGTTGATAAGGGATTGCTAGCAATCAAAAGCGCATCTGCACCACCGGCTTTCAGAGCGATCGCCAAATGTGCTGTTTCTGTTGTAATGTGGGCGCAAGCTACAAGGCGTAAACCAGTGAAGGGTTTCTCAATAGCAAAGCGATCGCGGATTTGCCGCAAAACTGGCATTTCGCGTCCAGCCCATTCAATACGCTGTCTTCCCAAGGCAGCTAGGCCGAGGTCTTTAACCTCGTGCTTTAATCGGGGAGAAGTTGCGGTCATCAAAAGTTACCTCAAAAAATAAAAAAAGCTACGTAAATTTTACGCACTCTACTAGGTTATTCTACGACTGGCGATTTTTGCTTCTAAGAAAAGCAAATTACTAGTCAATAGTCCTCAAAACTAGCTTGACGTTTGATCAGCATAATGTCAACTTCATCCCCAGGTTCTTCCTTTTTGTTTTATCTTTGGAAAAAGTAAGACCTTTTAACCTTTACCTGCTGATTTTAAGTACATCGTCATCTCTCTAGAGATAGAATGCATACAAAAAAACATCAAAATTTTATCATTTTCAGAGAAAACCTTAACTTTAGATAGGTACATCTACCCAAAGTAATTACGCAGGATAGTTGAAATAGTGATTAATAGATTTTACTCAAGGAGGTGTTTGAGTGCGCTTTCAATTTTTGGCGATCGCTAGTTCAATGGCCATAGGCGTTGTATCTGTGCCAAAAGCCACAGCCCAGATTCCTTTTTTACCGCAACTGCAAGCTCCTAGCAGCGTGAGTAATGATTCAGATAACAGAGTTGTTTCAGGCTGGATTTATTTAGATGGTCGTCGGTTATTTCAAATAGCGGCAACAAGAACCAATTTTCCTGAGCGTTCAGAAGACATCCAAAAGAAGTTGGAGAAAATTGGCCAAAATTACTTTCAATCACCAGTGAAAACACCAGTCAAGGTAGAAGTTCGCAAAGTAAACGAATTACCAGTAATTTATGTCAACGATCAATATCTAATGACCGTTACTTCTGAGGATGCGGGACTGCGACAGGTAGATATATCGACATCGGCAAATCAAGTCAAAGAATCGTTAGAAGAAGACTTGCAACAAGCAAAGCAAGAAAGACAAACTCAATCTTTAATTGACCAAGGTAAAATTGCTGCGGGCATTGGACTGGCAATGATTATCATGAGTTGGGGGGTATATACCTGGCAGAGGCGTTCCAGAAAGGATTCAGTACATCCCATTGCCTCCCAACCCCAAAGGGAACTCTTCAACCCCTCAACACCAACAGATCAACCAATTACAACACAACTAAATCAACGGCAACAGCACCATATCCAAGAAGCCAAGAAACGATTGTTTGAGCTAACTCAAGCCGTAATTTGGGGAGGTGGGAGTTTCTTTATCTTGGGTTTATTTCCCTACACGCGAACATTTCAAGTGACGATTCTGACTGCCGCCCAATTTCCTTTACGATTAGGTGTTGTGCTACTAGTAACTTATGTAACTATTCGTCTCAGCTATGCTCTGATTGACCGCTTCGCCTCCACTCTGATCAGCAGTGGTGCTTTATTGACTCCAGAGAGTTCTGAACGGCTGCAAGTGCGAGTTTCCACATTTTCTGGCGTGACTAAAAGCATTGCTACTGGTATCTGCATAGGAGTAGGCTTCTTACTAGCGCTGGTGTCATTGGGGATAGATATCGTTCCCTTGCTAGCGGGTGCAAGTTTAGTTGGTGTTGCGGTGTCTCTAGCTTCGCAAAACTTAATTAAAGATGCGATTAACGGTTTTTTGATCATTCTAGAAGACCAGTACGCTTTAGGCGATGTGATTACTGTGGGAGACGTGGGAGGCTTAGTAGAAAATCTGAATCTGCGGATGACCCAACTACGGGATTCGGAAGGGCGCTTGATCACGATTCCCAATGGTGAAATTAAAGTTGTTGCCAATCTTTCTAGTCGTTGGTCACGAGCCGATTTAACAATCCCCATCGCTTACCAAGCCGATACAGAAAAGGCTTTGAAGTTGATTGAAACTATTGGTTTGGAGATGAATCAAGAAATCCAATGGCAGCCTCAAATTTTGGAACCGCCGCAAGTTTTGGGAATAGATCAATTTGGCGATCGCGGTTTGATTATTCGCGTCTGGATTAAAACACAGCCCCTCAAACAATGGGATGTAGCACGAGAGTTTCGCCGCCGCCTAAAAGTTGCCCTAGACCAAGCTGGAATTTCCATTTCTGTGCCTCAACAAGCAATTTGGGTCAATGATGAGCAATCGTTAAATTTTCAGGGTAATGGCAAAGCTAATTAGAAACAGGGCTTACGTACTCAAAACCTGAAACCTCGTTCGCGTAGCGTGCGCGAAGCACACTCCCCCCTAACTAAAAAGGGAGGAGCTTTTATGGGTAAGTTTTATAGAAATTTGATCAAAACAATGGCATTGTCAGTCAAAACAATCGCATTGTCAGTCAAAACAATGGCATTGTCGGTCGATACAATGGCATTGTTAGTCGATGCATTGGCATTGTCAGTCGATACAATGGCATTGTTAGTCGATGCATTGGCATTGTCGGTCGATACAATGGCATTGTCAGTCGATGCATTGGCATTGTAGGTCAAAGTGTGGGGCAGCTTTAGTAGAAAACTTGTGTGTATACCGTAGATGCAAAGCAGGGGGACAAGGGAATAACCCATGCCCCATGCTCAATCCCCAATATCTAACACTAAGCCTTAATAATCCTTATATTAATAAAAAGCTACTACCTCACTAACAAGTCTTGAATTCCCTAATTTATGTTTGTCAATACCTTCATCAGACGTCCAGTACTGACGACGGTCTGCACGTTCATCATTTTGCTGCTGGGAAGCATCTGTATTCCGATACTTCCCATTTCTCAGCTACCAGACCTCGCCCCAGTGCAAATCACCGTTACCTCCAATAATATTGGTGCGGATGCTCAAACAACAGAAAGCACTGTTACCAACATCATTGAGCGACAAATTAATGGTGTCAAAGATGTATCTTATATCTCTTCTAATACGGGTAATGATGGTTCTAGCAATATAACTGTCTCCTTCCCAACTGATGTCAATAGCGATATTGCTCAAGTAAACGTTCAAAATAAAGAAGGACTTGCTTCACCTCAATTGCCAGATACTGTTCAACGAACAGGTGTCACCGTTGAAACGGCATCAAGCAGTCTCCTTCTTGTTTATGGGTTTTACTCAGAGAACAATGAGTATGACAACATTTTTATCAGCAACTATGTCGATTTATATATTCTTGATCAGATCAAACGGTTGCCGGGTGTAGGAAAAGCCACAATTTTTGGGGAGCGCAAATATGCTATGCGTCTTTGGCTTGATCCCAATAAGCTTGCCCAACATCAACTAACTCCTCAAGATGTGACAACTGCCCTGCAAGAACAAAATATTCAGGTGGGTGCAGGGGCAATTGGTAAGGAACCAGCACCAGATAATCAAAGCTTTGAATTTGCTTTACGGGCAACCAGTCGTTTTAAAGATGCGGCTGAATTTGAGGATATGGTGCTGAAGGTGAGTCAAGGTGGCACTAATAGCACTACTAATAGTACCAGCACCACTAATAGCAGCAGTAATAGCACCCGCAATAGCACCCTAGTTAAGCTCAGAGATATCGGTCGAGTTGAACTGGGAGCAGAGAACTATCTGGCTGATGCCAAATTCACCATCCCAGGAAATGCTCCCAAGCCAGCAGTGGGTTTGGGGATATATCAACTTCCCGGTAGTAATGCTTTGGACGTTGCCCATGCAGTTGAAAACCAGATCGAAATACTAAAGAAGAGTTTTCCACCTGGACTAAAAGGACAGGTGGCATTTGATACCACTCCATTTGTAGAAATTTCTTTAGAAGAAGTTCTACATACTCTGGTTGAAGCTATTATTCTGGTGGTCTTGGTAATTTTTGTCTTTTTACAAGACTGGCGTACCACGATCATTCCCACTGTGGCGATCCCCGTTTCCCTGGTTGGAACTTGTGCGGCTCTTTTGGTTTTGGGATTTCAGATTAATACACTGACTTTGTTTGGTTTTGTCCTGGCCATCGGTCTTGTTGTCGATGATGCCATTATTGTGGTGGAGGCAGTTGCAGTCAAACTGGAGCAGGGCTTGAGACCCTTGGAGGCTGCGATGGAAGCCATGAAAGAGTTAACTGGAGCAATCATTGCCACTTCACTTGTACTTATGGCGGTATTCATTCCAGTTACATTCATTCCGGGCACAACTGGGATTGTCTACAAACAATTTGGGTTAACCGTTGCTTGCTCTATTGCCATTTCGACCTTCAATGCTTTAACTTTCTCTCCAAGTATGGCAGCCATCCTCATGCGCCCTGCTCAGACTCCACGGGGCCCTTTGGGGTGGTTTTTTAGGCAGTTTAATCGGGGATTTAGCTGGTTTACGCGCCGCTATGTCAGGTTTGTTAGCTACCTTACCCATATCAAGCCGATTGTAATTGGGGTTTTCATCACTGGTTTAGTAGCAACGGCTTTGATGTACAAAGCAGTACCTACTGGGTTTATTCCAGAGGAAGATCAGGGTTACTTCTTTGTAATTGTCCAAGGGCCTGATGGGGTTTCTTTGAAATACACCGAATCTGTGATGGATCGGGTTGTTAAAGAAGTAACATCGCTTCCCGAAGTTCAAGCTAGTTTTATGATCAGTGGCTTTGGTTTCGATGGCAATGCTTCTAATTTAGGCATTGCCTTTGCTAACCTGAAATCCTGGAAAGATAGACCTAAAGAATCTGAGTCTGTCTATGGAATACTTCAGAGGATAAACAAAAAGCTCTCTGCAATTACAGATGCTAGAGCGATCGCTGTGAATGCTCCTCCGGTGAGAGGATTAAGTACTACAGGTGGTTTTGAGTTTATCATTCAAGATAAAACCGGAAGTGCGCCGATTCAAACCTTGATTGATACCGCTCAAAAGTTCATTGGGGCGGCGAATAAAAACCCTGCTCTCCAAAGAGTTTTCACTCAGTTCACCGCAGACACTCCTCAATTTGACATCCAAGTGAACCGTAACCAAGCCAAAGCTCTCAACGTCGAACTCAACGATATTTTTGGAACGTTGCAAAGTTACTTGGGGTCGCAATATGTAAATGACTTTGTGCAGGGACAGCGACAGTATCGAGTATATGTCCAAGCAGATGGGGTTTTCCGCTCTAATCCAGATGATATTGGCAAGCTGTATGTTCGCTCTGCAAGTGGGGCGATGATTCCATTGAGCAATCTGGTGAAAGTTACTCCCTTTGTGGGACCGAAAACCATCTCCCATTACAACTTGTACAGGTCAATCAAAGTCCAGGGCGCTCCGGCTCCTGGTGCTAGTTCTGGACAGGCGATTAAAGCAATGGAGCAACTAGCAACAGAAATGTTACCTCAAGGGTTTGGTTATGAGTGGACAGGGACTTATCTCCAGGAAAAGACATCTGGGGGATCTACGGGCTTGATTTTTGCCTTCGCCTTCATTATTGTCTTTCTGGTGCTGTCAGCTCAGTATGAAAGCTACATTGACCCGATCATTATTTTGCTGACAGTTCCCTTGGCAGTTTTGGGAGCGATGACAGCGATTTGGCTACGTTCCAATATTTTCATGGCAAGTAGCCTTTTCCCCAAAGTAGTGGATGATATCTATTGCCAAGTAGGTCTGGTGACTTTGATTGGTCTAGCCGCCAAGAACGCGATTTTGGTTGTGGAATTTGCCAATCAACTGCATGAGCAGGGCATGAGCTACACGCGGGCGGCGGTAAAAGCGGGGGAAGAACGTCTGCGACCGATCTTAATGACTTCCTTTGCCGCGCTGTTAGGATTTTTGCCCTTGGTGATCTCTCAGGGGGCTGGAGCCAGCAGCCGTTGGTCTTTAGGAACAGCGCTGTTTGGGGGGCTGATGCTTTCAACGTTCTTGAGTTTATTCTTAGTGCCAATTTTGTATATTTTGGTTAAGAGCTTGGCCCAGGCTGTATTTTATCAGAAGCGATCAGGTGGCTCAAAACCTCCAGATTCTCCAAATGGAACTTCAGGATCTGAACACAGAGTTTTGCCTGCTGGCTCAAGTCAGCCAGAGACACAGTTCAGGTCTCAGCAGGATGGGATAACCTGATTGCCCTTAAGTCTATCCCCTTAAAAAGGGACTTTAAGAGACTCTTAGCCCCCCAAGTTATCGGGGGGTTGGGGGTATTTAAGACATTGAAAAAACGCACTATGGAGATGAGATCAACCAAAGAAAACTAGCCTTGGCTAGCTTTTAGCTTAAATTGACACCAATGGACTTCTATTGCCTCCTACAAAAAGGCTATATTCCTTATGTCCATAACATCATGTCCATAACATCCTCTAACTCTGATACCATTTTCTGTAATTTCCTGCTTGCTAAAAAAATTAGTCGAATAGAAATTAAGTACTTAGATAAGGAAAAGTGAAATGGGACTTACTGAGGGACTTTTGAACCCGACCAAAAAGGCTATGGTCATAAATGACTGTTGCAACATGATAGAAGGACAGCTTGCATCCAAGTCAGGCATGAGCGGCATCGCTTTAAAAACTGCCTTCGCCGCCCTGAAAGGGGTTAAGCCAGGCTATATCCCCTACGTCGTTGAGCAGATCCTGCCGCAGTGCTTCACAGCACTTGATCCCATCTGGAGTGAAGGCGTACAGAAAGGCAATCCAATTGAATACCTGAATGCGAATCGCTCTCAGACGGCAGACGCGCTACTCGGTGTCACCGATGCTAGAGTCAAGAACGCCAAGCGCCAAATCGTGCGAGGAACCTATGAAAAATTTCGCGGTTCAGCCAAAAAGCACGTAGAAGAAGCAGTGCCAGACTTAGCTAAAGTAATCGATAACTACACTAAGTCCTGAGCCAGAAGGGAAGAATCACAACAAACGTATGCCACCGTTCGATGCGTCGGTGGCTGGCATACGGGGAAAAGATTACACTTGTAGGGCCAAGGTGTCCAGGGTCTTAGAGATGTTATATCTGCTAAATTTCCTGATATTTACCGAGTCAGCTTGAAAGAGCAAATAATCAGAAACTATCTGAATTATTGTTTGAATTAACTTTCTATTTATGAAAAAAGTTACTGTTTATCGATACCGCACTTATGGACTAATTGGGTTAATATCCTTAACCGCCGTATTAAGTACAAATACATCTGCCCTAACACAGTTGGCGGACGATTCCCCAATTGGGCAAACTCCCATCCCTGCTTCTAACTTAATCTGGCCAACTCAAGGGTTTATTTCTCAAGGCTTCCGCAAATATCAACATGAAGGAATTGATATTGCAGGGGCATCTGGAACTCCTATTGTTGCTGCTGCATCTGGTACAGTCATCAAAGCAGGTTGGGATAATTGGGGATTAGGCAATGCTATAACTATTAAACATCTTGACGGCAGTATCACTGTTTATGGTCACAATCGCCGTTTGTTGGTGAGCAAAGATCAACAGGTCATTCAAGGTCAAATTATTGCTGAGATGGGATCTACAGGCAATAGTACAGCGCCTCATCTGCACTTTGAAGTTCATCCAAATGGTCGAATAGCAGTTGACCCCCTTCGTCTGTTAACATCCTTAACTGCAAGTGTTGCTTCTGCTTCTAAAGTTCAGCAAGTGGATAACCTGAACCGTCCAGTCTCGACACCCCCAGGAGCAAAGCAAGTTTCACCTTCACAGCCAATTCCAATAGGTTTTGCACCTGCTAGCACTGACACTAAATGCAATGGAGTTACCATGATTGAGGGTGAGACTGCAAGTATTCGTGTAAAAGTCTGTGAAGAAAATGGTCAGTTATTTTATATTGGGCAGTTGAAACAAGAGCCTACTAAGCCTATAAAAATCGCAGCTTTAAATATTGGCAAAGGCAGATATCGAGCAGATAATGGTAGTTTTTATTATTTAGTCAGTCCTGAAAAAGTGGAAGTTTGGCGAAATGGTACTCAGATGCGTTCTGATAGATTTTATAATTTAACAAAATCGCCATAATGCAATTAATAGAGGATACGGTAAGCAGTGCGTTTCAATTTCTAATAGGGATTTTAGTTGATTGGAATAGGAAAAAGGATTTTACCTCAAGTGAACCATTTTAATGCAAATGTTTCAATCCCCAATAGGGATTTTAGTTGATTGCAATGCGATCGCCCAAGTGGAGGTACTAAAACTCAAAGTTTCAATCCCTAATAGGGATTTTAGTTGATTGCAAGCGGAATTCTGGTACAACAGGGGCAGCAGATGAGTTCATTATCCATGAGCTTAGTACAGACTTTCTTTCATTTCTAGCGAACACAATTGCCACCCATCAAACCTCTGCATTTCACTTTTAACCCTCAATTCGTTATAAAACTTAAAATTTTTCCTTAGCAGCTAACATCTGTAAAATCTTTTCTACATGATCCAACTCTCCAACGATTCGCCGAATTGGATGCGGCCAAACTTTGACAAGGGTAGGGGTTGCAGAAACCTGATTGAGTTCTGCTTGTTCTGGATGAGTTAAAACATCAATCACTTTCAAAGTATAAGGATGTCCCAGCGATCGCTCCAACAATTGGTGTAAATTTTGCAAAATGCGTTCAGTGGTACTACTATGTCCGGCAACAAACAATCGCAGAACATAGCCTTGTGTGATGGCTTCCTTTTTTTGTACTATTACTGGTTGGTGGTATTTTGGCACAGGTTCAGAAAGGTCTAAACGAACAATTAAGTCGTGATCCTCCCAAAGCTGCGGGAATGAGGATCGATAAGTTGTTAATACCATGCGATCGCACAACCCCTCTTGCCAAGGAGCTGCTTGCCATACTAACTCCCCTGTGGCAAAAATCGCATTAAGCAAAGCTTGATGTCTAATTACAGCCGGATAAGCTTCAGCAAAAGTACGCACTTTTTGAGTGCGTGGATCTAACCAGTGGTCAATAGTTGCAGTATAACAAGGCACTAAAAAGTGCGGTGGCTCTGGTAAATCTAGGATTTCTTGCAAAGCCGAACACAAATGCAAATGCCATCGACCTTGCTTGCTAGGGTCGATGCAGTAAATTAAATCTCCTCCAGGTGTAAATAGGGCTATGCCTTTAAACAACTGGGGTGTAGATAGTTTGTTTGTCGTCAAGTTATTCACAGAGGCTAGGAAGCTAAAAGTAAAACATTCTCTCTTTTACCTTTTACCTTAGCTATAACCGCAACCAGGATGACAAAGATATTTGGGAGTGGGGAGTGGGG
>NZ_CAXTNE010000136.1:0-20996 GCF_964245445.1 uncultured Nostoc sp. | reverse complement strand
CCCGGTTGATGCACTAGCGTTTAGTGTACTCTATCTACCTGCAATCTGCTGTAATTTGACTACTTAATAAGTATTGGCAGTAATTAAGCTTAGTAAATCTCATTACCTTAAGCAACATTTATCTAATACAACCTCTACCTGTTTTCTCATAAATATTTCAATAGTGTTTCCTTTTGCAGCGACTTCTTATGCGTTGACTAAGCTTTCGGAATCGGATTCAATTAATACTCATGTACTATCAACTAGCGATCGCCCTGTGCCTGTTGCGTAACTTATATAGTACAAAAGCACTATATTTTAGCGATCGCCTGTGCCAGTTGCATAAGTCCTGAAATTGTCAGAGCGTTTATAACAATCTTACAATCCTTGGAAGCTCGAAAAAGACATAATTCACTCACAAACGAATAGCACACTTGAAAAAAACTCGTGCTTCACTTCTTTCTATCAAAGTGATCGGGAACTGATTTATGAGGGTTAGAGAGGGGTGAAGTTTTTTATTAATGATTAATTTTGAGAATTTACTTCACTTTTGCTTAACCAAATCACTAAATCATCTGCATAAATTTCTATCTCACTTACTAAAGTTTTGACATACAGAATTCCATTACTAATGCTTAAATCTTTGATTGGATACCATAAATCTCTTGTATGGATTAAAATATCCAATGGAATTCCTCGTTGTAAAGTATTTTTGCGATTTTTCCACCAAGCTTGCCATAAAAATACAGATTTAGTACATTGCAACCTATAGTTTTTAGGTATTTCGCAGTGTTTATAATGATAGAAACCACTACTATCTATATTTCCTTTCAGGAGATAATTGGATTCTGGTAAAGCCTGATTCAGTAATTCCCAATGGGATGAGTTAGACAGAATCAAGAATTCAGTTTGTGTCGTATTTATTTGGGCAGTGGCAATTATGCCTTCAGCCTTTGTTGCCAGACGGTTAGTATTATAAACTGTTTGTGCAGCTAAAGAACGATTTGCTAATAAAATATCTTTTTTCTGGATAGAGTTGGATACGAACTCTCGAACTAAATCTAAATCAGACAACATAAAATTGTTTATACTAAATCAACTAGTGTTGTAAGTTATATAACACTCTGTATTTAGTAATTACACTGCTTTTGTCGTCAATCCGGGTAATTCTCAACTTAATTTATACAGCAACGGGCAAGGAGGTTAGGACATTAACTGATGATAAAACCTATATACAAACAGACTTTCAACCTAGTCCCCAGTCCCCTGCTATACTGACTTCATAGTTGGGTAAAAGCTGTGTATTTCATGCGGCGGACTGCGCCTACGCAGCAATTAAGTGTGCAAAAATATACGGCAATGCTTGCCATTTTGGAAAAAATCACTCGTCCAAAATGCCAAGGTCACCGCAGGATTGATGTGTGCGCCAAACACGATCAGCAATCATTTTAGTCATGTAATGTTGGGTTTCCTTCCTCTAATCAACTAACGAGATCGGCGATCGCTTCTGAAGTAGAAATTACGCTTTCAGGTTGATAGCGGATGCCAGCTTGCTTGAAGCGATGTAAAGCTTCACCCAAGCGATCGCAGTCGGCAATCAAACTGATCCTTACATAACCCTCACCTGCAACCCCAAAGGCATTACCTGGAGTAACAACAACACCAGTTTGCTGCAACACATTCAAGGCAAAATCCGTGGAACCCATACCCACAGGACACTTCACCCAAAGATACATAGTCGCCTTGGTTTTGGGGATATCCCAACCCAACTCTCCTAACCCTTGAATCAGGAAATCGCGGCGGGTACGGTAGCGTTGTTGTACCTCGTGCAAATACACATCTGGCAATTGCAAAGCGGTTTCGGCTGCTGTTTGTAATGCGGCAAAAATGCCGTAATCCAAGTTAGTTTTTAGTGTTCGTAAGCCTTGAATTACATGACGATTACCTACCACAAACCCAACGCGCCAACCAGCCATATTGTAGGTTTTAGATAAGGTGTGAAATTCTACACCAATTTCTTTCGCGCCGGGAATTTCTAGCAAGCTAGTGGGTTGATAACCATCAAAAGCTAACTCGGCATAACACAAATCATGCACCAGCAAAATTTCATATTTGCGGGCGAAGGCGACGATTTCTTCAAAAAATTCGCGGGGGGCTGTGGCAGCAGTGGGATTACTGGGATAGTTAAAATAGAGAATTTTAGCAAGTTTTGCAACCTCCTCAGGAATTGCAGCTAAATCGATTAACCAGTCATTTTCTGGTTTAAGAATCAAACTGTGAATTTTTCCACCTGCGATCGCTGGTCCCCGAAAATGTGCAGGATAAGCTGGGGAAGGAACTAGAACTAAATCGCCAGGGTTAACGTAGGCAAGTGCTAAATGGGTTAATCCTTCTTTAGAACCCAGTAGCGGCAAAGCTTCACTATCAGGATCGAGAACCACACCATAACGGCGATAATACCAGTTGGTAATCGCCCGCCGGAAACTAGCAGTGCCTTCAAAAGGAGGATAACCGTGATTGGCAGGATCTTTTAAAGCAGCGATCGCAGCTTCTACAACTGGTGCTGGTGTTGCGCCATCAGGGTTTCCCATACCCAAATCAATTAAATCTAACCCTTGTTCCCGCGCTTTAGCTTTCAGTTCATCTAAACGGGCAAATACATAGGGTGGCAGTTTTTGTATACGTTCTGCTGGGACAATCCAATTTAAACTCATGCTTCAACCTCGTCACTGATTCCCTTGGGCGAAACTCGATTCATATCTCTACTATCTATGGGTGCAGTGGTGGAAACCATTGCCGCCATTAACTGTTCTGGCGCGACTTTAAATGGAAGTCGATGGATGTCAGAATTAGGAACTAGGGCAATTTCGGCGGCTGTTTGCAACTCGCCTAATCTAATATTGCCCAATCCCAGATCACTTAATTTTTGGGGCAGTCCAATTTCTGTGTAAAACTTTAACAACTGTTGCCGTGCTGATGCTGCTAGTTGATTGCCTTGTAGCATTTCTTCTAAACGCAATTGCACCAAAATCCCAAAAGCAACTTTTTCGCCATGAATACTGCCATGCCCTGAAATGTGCGTTAAACCATTATGCACGGCATGGGCCGCCACTGTACGACACTGCGCCCCTCCCAGTCCTCCAACTACGCCAGCTAATAAAACAGTCGCGTCTACGACTTCTCGCCAAACCTCACTACCTGGTTCTTTCAGGGCAGGGGCTGACTTTTGCAACAAGATATCTCGCAAAACTCGCGCTTGTTGCACTGCGGCAATAATTAAAGTGTCTTGCAAATGCCCACTGCTAACTGACGCTTCATACCACTTAGCGATCGCATCACCAATTCCAGCTACTAAAGTCCGTTGTGGTGCAGTTTTAATCAAGTTATAATCAAGTATCAATAAATCGGGACAACGAGACAGCCCCACATCGTAAAGAAACGCCCCCTCTTCGGAATATACATTCGACAGGGCACTCCAAGCTGCACAGGTAGACGCTGATGTAGGAATTGTCACCACTGGTAACTGTAACTGATGCGCGACTAATTTCGCCGTATCTAAGGCTTTGCCACCGCCAACACCGATAATTACATCAGCTTTATGTTCTTTTGCTTTCTTCTGTAAAGATTTCAGGCTAGCTTCACAGCAATCTGCACTGTATGAAGCTTGGGCAGTATGTAGTTGTTGCGTTTCTAAAACTGGAAGCAAATTTTTTCGGCTGATGGCGAGAGTAGAATCACCTGCCACAACTAAGGGACGACTTCCCAAACAGGCGATCTCTGCTGCGGCTGCTTGCAACACCCCAGAACCACGGATTACCTTTGCTGGGGCAACTGTGAGCGTAAATAATGAACTAGAGGTTTGAGTAGACAAAGAAGGTTGAGTAGAAATTTGATTAGACATATAATCTAGTTTGCCAAAACCTTGATATTTCTTAATCTAATAGACTGGTGACAAGGAATACTTGTTGCCAAACTGTTTTTTAGATGGCTCCAACCTTACACCCGACTCATTTAGATTTGAGCCAAGCAATAAACTATACAGAGTAGTTTCACAAAGTTGCTTGAATCTATAATGCCCATTAGCCTAAAATTCCGAACAATCAAAGTTTTGAATAACCGTATAATTAATTAACATTACCATTCTCAGATTCTCAAGAAAAGGGATTGAGAACTGAATAATCTGTCAATGGTCATTCCAGCTATGAATAGCTGCGTAGGGGCAAACATTTATCTGTAAGCCCCGACAGCTAATTCATTTGCCGCAAAAACTTGTGAAAATGTCAACAGTGGTAATTAGGATAACAACTGACAAATCACAACTGCCAGTACCCACTACCCACACGTTAATTGACTTTTTCCCAAAGTGTAACCACTAAAAGTGTGAATATCTTAATCTAAAAATAACTATTAATGTATCGGTAAATACAAAATAAATCATGTCATCCTGATAACAGGTAAATTTTCCTCTTGCATGAGACAGGGGATAAGGAGAAACTTGTACAAAAATTCCCCCTGCCCCCAGCAAAAACTGCCTCTTAAGCGGTAGGTTTTGGCAATTGGGCGAATTTTTCTGTGTAAATTTCGATTGCGATCACAGAATTTTCACGAGAAACGAGCGATCGCTTGGCTTCACCCAAGTAAACTGGTACAGAAGTCCCTGGTTCCGGGTGGATAATGGTACGAGCGCGAACAGTCAACTTGTCCTCTTGCCGTGTACCCGAGCGACCAGAAGAAAACAGATTACTAACTGCTTGACGTAAAGTTGCATCTAATTGTGTAGGTGTAATTTGGGGTGATGTGGCGATCACGGCTTGTGTTGACCCATTGTCATAAACTAAAGTGTACCGGGCTGCTCCTGGAATCACAGTCCGACTCAAGGGGACTATCGAGAGTGCAAATAAACCACCCGTCAGCACCAGCATAAAGCCAGTCGTACCCACCAGCCGAAAGCGGATGCCCCATTTGAGAATAAAAGCCAAAACTGTTAAGGCAGCAAATAACAAGGTAGCTATACCTGACCATTGGGTGTACTGAAGAAAGTTAGCTGTTGTGAGCATAAGGTTGGTTATGGATGCGTCTTTTTTTCGTTACCGACACACCCATTTTACCGAGAGCTTACACCATACTGGTTATCGTAGTCTTTAATGTCAATCAGAATATTGGGTGCTATCGCAGTCATAATAAAGTTTAAACTTGGGTTTAGCCTAAGTTGAGCGGTGAAATAGAGCCAACCTCAGAACAATTGAAACAGTTATACCGAGTCTTGACTTGGCTAACGCGAATGTATCTCCCAGTTTACCTAGTACAGCACGGCGGAAATAAACCACCCATTCCAAATCGCCAAAAAGTCTGCCTTATAAGCTTTTTGACTTTTGACTTTTGAATGCGTGACTTCCGCCATGCGGTACTAGTTACCTTAGATGAGCGAACAAATAACATCGTAGTAATAGCAGGTGAAGAGAGAGTTGTAGTAATTAATCCAGAAGCAGTGGTTGATTATGAATAAGCCTAACTTTAGAGAAATGACACGCAAGCAATCGTGAGATTATATTTTACAAAATCGTGGCGATAGCGAAGCAATTCACGCCCTAGCATTACACGTTCAGTCTAATGGTAAACGTCTCAATTCAGTAGATGAACTACAACAAGTCATCCAAGAAAAACGTAACCAAGGCTTCGAGCCATAGCTAAAAAACAAATCATCACTCCGTTAGGGAGCAATGCGATTTTGTTAGGTTGTAGCGAATAAAGCTGGGAAAGAAATTGCTTAACCAACTTCCCCAGCCTCCCCAATTTTTCTAGAATAGTATTGGCTCACCAGAGATAATATGGGAACTTTTAGATGTCTGCAACCTAGTTTGAACACTATCAATGATTGCTAGCCAATCGGCATCTCTGTTCCATTCAGAACGAATTCTGATTTTAGTCGCCGCGTCGTAGAGGTTACAAAAAACCACATTCTCTTTTCCAGCAATTGCAGCGATAATCAGGGGTTTGGAAAAGTCTTGGACACATGATACAGCTAAAAGGAAAGTTTTAGCAAAGTTCGTTTCTATCCCAGTCCTAACAACATAAATTTCATCCGCCCTAACAACGATATCTAATTTAATGTTGTCCCTTTCTCTAAATTCTTTCGTCGTTAATTTAAGTTCGGATATATAGCCAGTTAGACCTGTTTGTTGTACAGGAATAGTTTTATCATTATCGTAGTTATACCACAAGTAGGATTCCCCGTTTAATTCTCCGCTTTTCACATACAAATAAATAGGTTCTGGCGGGTTGCAAAGACCTAATTTCATTTCAGTAACCATGTTTTACATTCCTTTATGAAAGCTCAAATTATTTCAGATATTCCGTCAAATCAACAGGTTTTAAAATTGTGTTTAACTGAAGAAAAATAATAAATATACAAAAGGGCATCTACAAGAGATGCCCGTCATGCAGGAAAACCCAAAGGGTTGTCCCTACACCTTCCCAACAATCAGCAACAGTAACTAATTAGTTATTAGTTACACTCACAGACGTGAATATAGTAATCTTATTAACTTAAAACTCTAAATGTCGCCAGTGCATACACTGAAAATAAAAGGATAGATATAGGACTTACGCACTGTACAAAATAACTATCTTGTGCATTAACGTAAATACGTTGTTTCAGGCTTTTGTCAATCACCTTTGATTGGGTGCGATCGCCAAAATATCATTGAAAAACCTAGCTATAAGCCTTGAAAATTATACCTGTTATTTTGGCTTTTCTGTCAATGCGTAAGTCCTAAGATATTTAAAGTTGCTGTTTGTCATTTCCTGACTCATTTGGATGAAATGCAAGCTGATCATGTAGGTTATAACGATATACTACTCCACAAACAGCAGCTAAAATTAACCATGAAAACGCATTCAAGCGAAAATCGAATATGATTACATCCACTGTATTCAATAGAACCCACCCAACAAAAGCCAGAAGATAACTGAAAAATATCAATCTGTCTTCTTTATTTATATATTTTGACTTTCGGAGTAATTGTATACCTGTAATCAAAATCCAAGCGAGTAAGCCAAAAAATAACAGAGTACTGGGAAAACCAGTTTCAGCAGATAACATCAAAAACAAGTTATGGGGATGACCCAAGCTAGTATGCATCTGCGCTTTGTAGAATGTACTAAAACTATGTAATCCCCAGCCAGTCCAAGGATGTTCCTGAGCTAAAGACCAGGCAAACTGCCACTGAGTTTTTCGCATTAAAGCGACTGGTCTATCTGGATACATGTCATCATTTAATCTTGCCCAAAAGAAGGCAGGAACGTACTGACGAAAAAATTGAGCGACTGGCGAGGGAGCAAAAGCTGCCAAAAGCACACTAGAGATGATCGCAGCAATGCCACCCACAAGAAGGCGCCAACCTTGGTAGAGTGCATAAGCTAAACAGGCAAAAATAGCGATCGCCCACCCATTACGCGAGTTAGTAAAAATTAAGGTGATGAAATTTGTAATCATCGCCACGGTTAGGAAGAGAAAGGGGAGATGAGAGGGAAATGACTGTTTACTCTTGATTCTTGATTGCTGATAGTTTTCTACCCACAACCCTAAATTAAGAATGAAAATTATCGCTAGATAAGCTCCGAAGGTGTTAGCGTGCAAGAAAAGTGAAGCGATGCGACCTGGCGGATTTCCTCCTGGTACGATTATCCAATTCAACACAACCCATGAAATCTCTAAATTCAAACTCCAGCCCAAAAATAACTGTCCCAAGCCAATAATTACCAGGGGCATAGAACCGATCACCAAAACCCAAGCCATTTGCCGCAATTGGGCAAATGTTTGAATCAGGGCGCTATGGGCAACAAAAAGTAAAAAGAAGGGTAATAAATTAAATAAGCCGAGGAAAGCTAATGTCTTGCCATCGGCAAACCCAGCACTCATGAGTAGCAAGACACTCAAAAGGGCAAATCCCCAGTTGAGGGGGCGGCGACTAATTTTGTGGGATTGTTTCAACCAAGTTATTAATGATACAAAACCGATAGTCACAGCCCCCACTAAAGGACTCAATGGGAAGATTAACAGTGCCCATAGAGAGTAGTTCCAAGCAGATTGCCAACGAGATTTAAAATAGTCAAAAACCTTGTTCAAGCTGGCTCCCAACATTCCTGACGAGTGAGGCGAATTTGAGCTAAGGTGAAAATAGTCGGGATGATCCTACCGTAGTTAGTGGCGATCGCTCTCCACCCTAAATCTGCAAAAAACCAAGTCCACATTATCGGCCCAATCACAGCAAACATAGTGCGGGCTGCTCCATACCGAGCTGCGCTCATAGTCATACCCCGTCGAGCCATTTGCATACTTACATAGCTTTGAAATTGCGTTGCAGCTGCTTCTGAGCCTGTAATTGCCGCTTGTTTGGCTACTTCATAAGTAGCAAAGTGGATGGCAAATTGACGGGCAATTTGCTTAAGTACAAATGGCTGGAGCATGGAAGTAACAGCGATCGCACTACCGCCTTTGAAAAGTAACCCCAAGGGATCACGTTGCAATAAAAGTGGTAGCGGTTCTTTTAGTTCTGATTTGACAAGCTGACGCTGCACCTGTACAGTCAATTTTTGCTTTTCCTGTTCAGGCAGTTTTTTCCACACCTGTCCTAGCAGATGCAAAAATACTTCTGCTTCTAAATCAATGGTTGCCAGCTGATTAGAATAGGGAATTTTTAGATACTTACATACGTGAACTAACGCTTCTCGGTAAGTTACCTGGCCTGTGCGTCCCCGCAATACTGTCATTCCGTCTGCCGCCAAAAAGCGAAAGCGACCCTCTAATGCATCTAGCCAAGCTTTGCGGTCTTGGCTTTGCACTTCGATGGGTTCGGGTGTGTGTACATAGTCTAGAGGATTGAACTTACGACTAAATAGAATTGCCGTTAAATCTTGCAGTTCTTCTTCGGTTGCTAACTCCAGCGCCGCCCTCATTTCATCCAATTTCTCTTCCTCCCTTCTATGCAGCTTTGTGTACCTTATTCTACTATTAGCTTTCAGCAGTCATTAGTAGTAATTTTGTCCTTTGATAATAACGAATAACTAATGACTAATAACTAATAACCAATGACTAAGGACTATTGACTCATGACTGATATTGCAGTGATTGGTGCCGGAATAGCCGGTTTAGTCTGCGCCCAGCAGTTAAGTCAAGCTGGATATTCCGTACTAGTGGTGGAAAAGTCCCGTGGTTTGGGAGGAAGGCTGGCTACACGTCGCTTGCATGAAACTTGCGCGGATCATGGGGCTTGTTACCTGGAGCCAAAGGGTGAATTATTTAAACGTTTTGTGGAGATATTGCAACTGCGCCATATCCTTGAAGTTTGGACAGAGGAGGTTTACGAACTCACCGCAGACGCTCCTTTATCTGAACCCAAAAACCGCAGGCCGCGATATGTTGCACCTGGAGGAATGAGTGCGATCATTAAATCCCTCGCCCCAGGTTTAGAAATATTACTGAATCAGCGTGTCATCGCTATTACCCCAACTCTTGAAAATAGTTGGCGTTTGACTCTCGAATCTAGCAACGAAGAATTAGTTGCAAAAGCTTTAGTCATCGCCATTCCTGCACCCCAAGCTGTGATGCTGTTGGAACCTTTGGGTGAAAGTGTATTGGATACAATCTTTCTTGATAATTTGCGTTCTGTGGAATTTTACCCTTCGATTAGTGTGATCGCTGGATATTCTCCCACATCCCAACCGCTCCCTCAGTGGAAAGCTCTAACTTTTGTGGATGATCCTGATTTAGCATGGATTGGTTTGGACAGTAGCAAGCGTCCTAACCCTCAACAACCACATTTTGTGCTGCAAAGTAGCGCTGATTTCGCTCAACGCCATCTAGAATCTCAGAATTTACAACCTGTCGGACAGCTTATGTTGCAACAAGCAGCTGAATCTCTGTCTTTTCCTTGGCTGAATACTCCCGAATGGATGCAAGTACATCGTTGGCGTTATGCTTTTCCTAGCCGTCCTTGGCATCAAGCTTTTTTGTCTGCCGGAACTCCCTTTGCTTTAGTTTGCTGTGGTGATTGGTGTGGCGGTAATCTTGCAGAAGGTGCGATGCTTTCTGGATTAGCTGCTGCTGATGAAATTAATAATCAGTTGCGTCATCTACCTTTAAATAATGTGAATTTTCTAAACGTTTTTGTCTAATACCTTCATCTGTCGCTAGACTGATTTTGCCGTCTAGGAGTCGCTATTTTTCTGAGTTACTAAATCAACATGCAACAAATAAGTTTTTTAGATGAAACAGCAAATTTGGCCGCAACCCTAAAAAGTAGTCATTAGTCATTTGTCCTTAGTCATTGGTATTAATGACTAATGACTTTGATTTCCCCACGGTTATGAAAACCAGCGATCGCGGGAGCGTGTCGGAAATACTTGCGATGTTTTCGTAGGCGTGGGATTAGTTAATATTTTTTAAGTATATTCCTCTTGAGGTGTAAACTTTGACAATTACTAGGTTCAAAGGATATTCCCAGGACATGAGAAAAATAACTGCTCTAATGGTGGTAAGTATTACCGTGGCTGTCGGGGTAGGAGCATTAACGCCCAAAGTCACTAATGCCCAATTATTTTACCCACCAGCAAGCGATCGCCATTCATTAATGGTAATCGGTCAAGGGGTGGTGAGAGTGCCAGCAGATACAGCCGATATTGAATTGGTATTCAGTAGCGGAGGTAGCAATGATGAGTTACAAACACAACCATCATCTCTACCCCAAACCCGCCGCATATCCTCACCCTCCGGGTTCGGCAGTCCCTCTTTGTTGGAACAACAAGACCGGGCTGCCTCACCGACTCTACTTTTAAATTACAAAACAGTAGCAGAATCTTTACCAAGCAAAAAATCACTAACTAAAGCAACTCTCCAGCCTGTAGTTAATAGCCTAGTTGCCAAAGGAATTAGTGCTGATAAAATTCAAGTGCAAATTAACGCTAATTCCAATGAAAATAACGCCAAGATATTGGTGAGACTAGAAAAGCCAACACGTGTTAGCGCAGCTCCTCCTTTGGAGGCTCGCGTCCAGGAAATTATAGGTACAGCGAACAAAGCAACAAGCGAAATTGAAAACCTTTCCGTCAAGAGTGTGGGCGTTGAGTACGCAGTCAATGATTGTCAGGCTTTGCAGAGTTCAGTTTACCAATCTGCAATGAAAGATGCTCAAAGCCGCGCTCAGGCTTTAGCAACTGCTATGGGTGCTAAACTTGGTACTCCTTCTGTAGCCGAACCATTTTATACATTACTATATCCCTCATGTAGTTCTAAAACTGGAGTTCCTTTACCGTCATTTGCTAGTTTTTTATTATCACCGACTTATAATCCAAATGCTCCAGCAGAAGTAGAGATGAAAAAGGATATTTTTGTGACATATACAACGAAATAATCGTTTACATTAGGTGTGATCGCACTTTCATTAAGTCAAGATTAAGAGTGCGATCGCTTAACTATTTTGCTTTGCCCGTAAATACTCACTGTTATGAGTAAGTTGATAGAATATCAATAAGTTAACTGGTTAGATATAAAAAAATTTAGGAATTCAGATGCAAGTGTATGTCTGAGAATCGAGTCACGATGCAACAGAAATAAAAGTAAAATATCCACTGGAGTTGAGATTAGATAGGGGTGATTTTAAACACCAGTAATGAAAAAACTCCAGAAATATTTGTGGCAAATCTGGAGCCAGGAAAGATACGCATTTACCTATACCAAATTTTCACCGTAAGAGAATCCTACGTCATCAGGGTATACACTCAAATGTGGATAAAAGTCTATGAGGACAAACCACTGTGCTTCTCGTTTACCAACTTCTCTATCGGAAGTAACGCAAAACAGCCCCAGTTAATCTGAGGCTGTTTTGCGAGAGTTATTTGGTAAGAGGGGTACATTAATAACTGATGCCCCATATTTAGATATAGATAATTCAGTATACATTCCTATTCAGCCGTGTTTTGGCATATCCGGATGATTTGGAAAATTGCGTAGGTGCAGCCCGTCGTAGACATCGCTTATTTTCAAAAAGAAACTCCAAATGCCTTAAACGCATCTGGAGTAGTAACAGGTTTCTAACATCAATCAATTGTGACCGATGCGATCGCCCGATGTCGTTAGGGTATATACTCAAATGTATTTATGTCTGTTCATCCGCAAATCGACGAGCAAATTACCTTCTTTTATACCCATAATCTCAATGCATCTAGAGAATTCTACGAACAAAAACTCGGTTTGGAGTTATGGCTCGATCAAGGAACCTGTCGAATTTATACTGTCAGTGGTTCTGGATACTTAGGTTTGTGTCAAACAAGCGAAATATCAACTCCTCCAGCTGACAAGCAATCAAGTGTCATTTTTACCTTGGTAACACAGCAGGTAGATGAATGGTTTGAATATCTTAAAGAACGTGGGGTTGAATTTGAAAAACCACCTACCCTAAACGAAAAGTACAACATTTACCACTGTTTTTTACGCGATCCCAGTGGTTATTTAATTGAAATTCAACGTTTTGAGACTACCAATAAAAAAGATATAACTAAATAAGTTATGTCTAAAGGTCTAATTTACAGAGCAGGATTTGTATCTGACTTTTCAAGGTATCTGGAAAACCCTCTCCTTTTAAGCTACGGTGTACACACAAGTCTTACCGCAGCCATATCTTAATTAATAAATCTCGCACTGCGTTTCTATTCTGCCTCGGAATGAATTCCGAGTTTCATAGCTGAACTTCAGTTCTGGGCGGGATATCGGTGAGTATGACAGTTTCACTCTGACAAAAATGTGCGTAGAGGACGACTTGTGTATACACCGTAGCCTAAAAAAAGAGAGACTTTAAATTTCCCCCCTCCCCCGTCGGCAAGGGAGTTATGGGGTTAGGTTTTTCGTGGGTTTTTCCACATGGCCTAAATTGCCAGGATTTGTACAGGTTAGAACTTTTTGATTTCTGGGGTTGCTGACCGATAGCCATGTATCTTTTCTTTTATCGATTTATCGGCGTGAGGCGCGGGATTTATACTGCTAACGATAAATCTTTACATTTCGTTACAATTAACCGCGATTGCTTTTGACTTTTATATAACAGAAGGCAATACGCTTGGGATCAGCCTCCCTTAGCTATCTTAGCAGATTGTAACAGAAGGTAAGAGACAGTTATTACCGCCAGGATATCCTGTGATGGCAACAGTATTTATTACAGTATCCTCTTTGCCAATTGTGCTATTACTATAGTTATTATTTTTAAAGTATCGATATTTTATCTATCGGTTCACTAAATATTCTCTTAGGGTGACTGCATGACAGCCGAAAAACTCACATGGTTACGCACAAAATTGCAACTTAAAGGTTCAGTTCTGAAAGCAATTTATAAACATATTTTCTGGTGTGGATCTTTTGGATTTTTGATTTCTCTACTTGACCATTTTGATTTGCCTGTATCCCAACCTATTTTAGGAAGTGTTATTCCTAGTATTGTTTTAGGCTTGTTACTTGTATTTCGCACAAATACTGCTTATGAAAGATTTTGGGAAGGGAGAAAATGCTGGGGTTCTCTAGTAAATAATATCCGAAATTTGGCCCGGCAAATTTGGGTATCTATTGACGAGATTTCTCCAGAAGATAAAGAAAATAAAATTACAGCATTAAATTTATTGGTAGCTTTTGCTGTGACAACTAAATTACATTTGCGGGGAGAAGTAGTCAATAGCGAGTTAGAAGATTTAATGCCATCTAGTAAGTATATAAAACTGAAGATTATGAATAATCCCCCCATAGAGGTTGCCTTTTGGATAGGAGATTATTTACAGCAGCAGTATCATCGCAATTGCCTTAATAGCTATCAGTTAACATCTATGCAAGAATTATTAAATAATCTTGTGGATAACTTAGGAGCTTGCGAACGTATTTTAAAAACGCCTATGCCATTAGCTTATTCCATTCATCTGAAGCAATTATTGTTACTATATTGTTTCCTGTTCCCATTTCAAATAGTGAATAGTCTGGGTTGGTGGACAGGTTTAATTGCTGCTTTCGTTGGTTTTACAGTATTTGGCATTGAAGCCATCGGCTTGGAGATAGAAAACCCCTTTGGTTACGACCCTAACGACTTACCTCTAGATGCGATTTGCGAGACAATGAAACGCAATATTGACGATTTAATTACTCTGACTCCAAATGCGCGATCGCATCCAGGTAATTTGACCTATGATAAAAGTTGAAATGGAGAACAATTTCCAAACCTTGATTATAGCTGTCAAGTCCTATCTTTTTGCGTCCATCTTCTTTCGCAATAATATATAAACGCGAAACTATCTCTTCATTGGTGGATGTGCAATGATGCCTGTACGTCAAACTTTATCAAAGCCTGATATCCAACTTTCTTACTTAGAGTGGAATCAAGGGCAAGAACCCTTACTACTGTTACACGGCTTAGGCGACCATGCTGTAGTGTGGTCTAGCTTAGGAGATTACTTAGCGGCAGACTACCACATAGTTGCACCAGATATGCGCGGACATGGCCAAAGTAGTAAGCCTGAGAAAGATTATAGCTTTGAGAGTGCGATCGCAGACCTCGAAGCACTAATGGATCATCTCGGATGGACTTTTGCCCATATTGTCAGCCACTCGTGGACAGGCAAATTAGCCGCCATCTGGGCAAGGCAAAACTCAAAGCGTTTGCGGAGTATAATTCTAGTCGATCCAATTTTCATCTGGAAAATGCCCAGCCTTTTCAGGGTAACTTTTCCCATGCTGTATCGCTTCTTGCCTTTTCTCAAAAGCATGGGCCCCTTTGCCAGTTATGAAGAAGCCGAACAACAAGCACAGCAGTTAAAGCAATATCAAGGATGGAGTTCCTTACAACAGCAAGTTTTCCAAGCAGGAATAGAACAAAAACTCAATGGTAGTTGGGGCAGCAAATTTACCATAGCCGCCCGCAACGGGATTTTTGAAGCAGTAATGCAAGTGCCTGGTTTTACAATTTCTCTTGACACCCCTGCCATGTTCGTCCAGCCAGAACAAGGATTGAACCGCCAAAATTGGCAAATTCAACCATACAAAACCTATCTTAAAAACTTACGCATCTGCCAAGTTCCCGGCAATCATTGGCCGTTTTTGACACAACCAGAGGCATTTAACCAAACTGTAGCAGCTTTTTTGGCAGAATACAGATAGAAAATCTCATAATTATTGGACGGGATTATCATACGGCAACAGAAGAATTAATAGGAGCAATGTCTAGCGACAAACTGCTACGCGTCTGCATTCTCCTTAAATCAGTTATTCGTTATCAGTAACCAGTGAACGCTGATAACTAATAACTGATAACTGTTAAAGTACGGATAAGCTAGTCATGAGCCTTTGTATCAATCCCGTTTGCCCTAAACCAAACCACTCGGATAATTATCAAAACCGCTTTTGTCAAAGTTGTGGTTCCCATTTGGAATTGCTAGGGCGTTATCGGGTGACGAGCCTATTGAGTGACAAAACAGGGTTTAGTAAAGTTTATGAAGCTTATGAACAAGATACCCCTAAAATCCTCAAGATACTCAAAGACGATTTATCAGGCGACGCTAAAGCAGTAGAACTATTTCAGCAAGAAGTAACCGTATTAGGACAACTCAAGCATCCCGGCATTCCCAAAGAGGATAGTTATTTCCAATATCAAACCCGAAATGGTTTAGTGTTGCATTGCATTGCAATGGAAAAAATCGGTGGATACAACTTAGAACAGTGGTTAAAGCAGCAGCAGAGTTACCCTATCTCACAGGAACAAGCTGTGGCTTGGTTAAAACAATTGGTAGAAATTTTGGATTTAGTGCATGGTAAACACTACCTGCATCGAGATATTAAGCCATCTAATATAATGATTCGATCCCCCCTTAGTAAGGGCTGGGGGGACTTGGTACTAATTGATTTTGGCACTGCCACTGAAATTAATAGAACCTACCCAGACAAACTCAACAACGGCGACGGGATGACAGCACTTATGTCATCTGGCTACAGCGCTCCAGAACAAATGAATGCTCAAGCAGTACCGCAATCAGATTTCTTTGCCTTGGGGCGCACATTTGTATTTTTACTCACGGGATACCATCCTTTAGATATGTATGATATGCAGCAAAATTTATTGCATTGGCAAAATCATGCTATCCATATCTCACCCTTACTATTGAATTTAATTGATTGGCTCACAGCACCGGATATAGAAAAGCGCCCTGCTAATACCCAAGATATTTTACAACGCTTAGAAAAAATTGAAACACAACTAACAGAAACTACTCCTGAAAATGTTAATTTAGGAGAGAATAGTAACATCAAGCAATTGCCACCACTAATTACCGAAACTTCATTTGCTCCACAGAAACAGCCAGAAGAAGTACCACTACTAAAATTTTTTGCAGCGCTGCTAGTGATATTAGGATTAATTAGTATAGTGGCTTTAGCAACGCGGACATCAAAATTTTCTGTAAGGCAAAATTATGGGCAATCCCCAGAAAAAAAAGGTAATATTGATTATTTTCCTTATAAAGAAGGTAGGGATAGTCAGGGGAGGGTAGCCGAATTTAATATAGCTGTTTTGTCAGTAGAATATAAATGGCTTTTAGGTAGTAATTTTCAAATTAAATATAATGATGAAATTATTAGTCTTGACCTTTTAAATTTAAATTTAGAACAAGAAGGTATACAGAATATAATGGAAGACCCTAGTGAGATTATATCTGTAGGCACAGTTTCTTGTAAAGGTAATATAGAAGTTCAACAGCGAATGGCTCTAGAACGTTCCAAACAAATACAATTTTTCGTAAAAAAATTATTTATTAATACACCAAGCATCAAAGGTTATCGTTTATTAAATTTGGGACAATTTCAACAGAGTGATTGTCAGACAAATGAAGATTTAACTAAATATCAGAGAAGTATTATAATCATTGGTGTTAAAAAACAATCACCAGGTGTCATTCTTGATGAAGCATTACGGAATAGGTTAGAAAAGAAGCCTTTTGCTGATTTTAAGTTAGAAGATTATTCTTTGGGAACGGCAGAAAATTTTAAGACGATACCGAGTAATTTATAAATTATAAATTGCTCATGCTCCCATCCCAGAGTACCGCTTTAAACCTGCGCGCCAAAGAAAGCGATTCGCACCCAAAAAGACTAATATCCATCCCACCATTGACCCAAATCCCCGCCCTATATCCACGGGTAGCCCTACCAAAAGACTCGCAGGAAAATCAATCAAATAGGGAAAAGGCGTAAACATCACTATTTTCTGCAGAGGTTCTGGGAAGACCTCTAAAGGTGCTATCAAACCAGATAAAAATAGATAAAACAACAACCAAAAATTATCTAAAGCGCTAGCCCGTTCTGTCCAAAAGGCAAACATGGCAAAGGTGTACTGAATCGTAAACCGCAAAGCAAAAGCTAGCACCACCGCCAATATAAACAGCAAAAATCTACTCAAACTTGGCAACCAAAAAGCTTGAGGATAAAGAATAAAAAATAATCCCACTAATAGTAAAGCAAACGTTAGCCGAACAAATCTTTCAGAAATATGACCCGCAACATGATGCCATACTGGGTCGAGTGGTTGTAGCAACTTGGGCGAAAGCTTGCCTTCCACTACCTCTGTTTCAAAGTCCCAAATTACCCAAACAACTGTTAATTGCCTAATGACGAAAACTGTGATGAAGTAACGAGCAAAATCCACAGGTGATAGCTCAAACTGCCCGCCTTCTGCTGCCTGTATCCAGATACCCATAAGGATAATCGGCAAAGACCCAGCCAAAACCCATAAGATTAGTTCTGCTCGATACTCAACCATATAGGCGTAGTATACTGACAGCAAAGTTAAGGCTTTTCTGATTATCCGCTTCATTTATTCACTTCCCGCTACAAAAATTACCCACCCTTGTAGAGACGCGATTAATGTACAGACGCGATTAATCGCGTCTCTACTACACAACACCTGCCTGAAATACTCGTCCAATTACTTCCTCTACAGGCGGTTCAGTAACTGTTAAATCAATTACCTCCAAATCCGTCAAAATCTTAGAAACGGTGCGTGTAAGTGCCTCTCTAGATACCATAAAATGCACCGATCGCCCTTCTAAGAGTTGCACATCACCATAGGTCATAAGTTTTTCTATCGGTAGAGGTTGGGCTAACTCTATATGAACTTCCCGGTATGGGGCAAAACGTTCTAGTAGTCCATCTAAACTACCGTCATACATTAGCCTTCCCTCGTGAATCAACAGCACTCGTTGACACAGAGCTGTGATATCAGCCATATAATGACTTGTCAACAGCACTGTAGCTTGATAACGCTGATTGTAGTCGCGTAAAAAATCGCGCACCGCTACCTGAGCATTTATATCTAGTCCCAGCGTTGGTTCATCTAGGAATAATACGTGGGGACGGTGCAAAAGCGCTGCTAGCAATTCTGCCTTCATCCGTTCACCCAAAGAAAGCTTCCGTACTGGCTGGGTAAGCTTGCCTTCTAGGGAAAGCATCTCTGTTAGTTCTCCCATCCGCCGTTGGAACTCTTTATCAGAGATGTTGTATACAGCAGCATTAATTCTCAAAGAATCCAGCGCTGGCAAGTCCCAAATTAGCTGCTGCTTTTGCCCCATTACCAAGGTAATTTTTTGCAAAAATGCTTCTTTCCGATGAAACGGAATTTGTCCAGCTACTTGAACTGTACCGCTAGACGGATGAATCAGCCCCGTAAGCATTTTGAGTGTGGTGGTTTTACCAGCCCCATTTGGGCCCAAAAACCCCACTACTTCACCAGGGGCAATTTCAAAGGAAACATCCTGAACTGCTTGAATTGAGCGGTAGGTGCGGCGAAAAAAGTGGCTGATTGTACCTTTTATACCCGGACTTTTAACTGCCACTGGATAAGATTTACTTAGCTTTTCAGCAATGATGATTGACATATTTTTTATATTAGAACCACAGATGCAGACAGGTAAATACACATAAATCATTAGTGTTTAGCGCTATTTATCAAAACAGAATTCAAGAGTCATATAAGGAGCAAAGCCAAAGACGGAGCGCCTCTGGTCAAAATTCATGCTGAATTCTGACCAAAAAAGCGGATAGCGCAGCGTTATCAGTGGTGAGTCTAAATCCTCCTCTGATAGCCCAGCGTTAGCGAGTCTGCGTTCGCGCAGCGTCTCGTAGAGAGCGTTTTGATTCTGGCTCCTGAATTCTAACTCCTGAATTCTTCTTCAACTGTGGTTTCAAATATTAAAGCAGGGATTTTCGCTAGTGACATATCATGATTTCCTGTGGTGGGCATTACTCAAGCACAACACATAGACTTTAGCGTAAACGTCCCGATCGCAATGTACTAATAATTAACCACAAACCCAATAAACTAGCGACTGCAAACAGGGTGGTGCTTAAAAAAGATAGCTGAGTTGTCTGCGCTCTGGTGGAAATAATTGCTGCACCCATAATCAGTGAACCCACTAATATACTAAAAGATAGTCGGTTCGCTGCATCGTCCATAGTGCGCCGCACACCATCTAACCCCCGCAGCGATAAATTCCACTGTAAGGTTTCCGAGGTAACTCGGTCTAATAACAGTTCTATTTGGCGGGGAGATTGGAGAGACAGACTTTTAATATCTAAGGCTGTCCGTAATAGCGATCGCACTGGATTATCGCCTAGTAATTGCCGACGAAACAAGTCTGTAATTAATGGTTTAACTTCATCAAAAAAGTTAAGCTCCGGGTTGAATGTCCGTGCTACACCCTCTAAATTCGCTAGGGTTTTAGCATACAAACCCATATTGCTAGGTAATCTAATTTTGTTGTTGCGGGCAACTTGTAAAACTTCATAAATTATCTGACTGAAGTTGATTTGCGTGAGGCTGACATTGTGATACTTTCGCAACATGCGATCATAATCATTTTCTAACCGCGACAAAATTACTGGTTGAGCAGAATCTGATAACTGCAAAGTTAATTGAGCGCACCTTTGAGCATCTAAATCAACGATCGCTAACAACATCTCTGTTAATATCTGCTGTGTGCGGGGATCAAGTCTTCCTACCATGCCACAGTCTAAGAGGGCAACACGACCATCTTTGAGATAAAACAAGTTTCCTGGATGGGGATCAGCGTGAAAAAAACCATCAATATATAGTTGTTGGAAAAATACCCGAAATAACAAAGTAGTTATTTCTTTACGCTTTACGGCAGGGTCTTTAACGTTGGGGTCATTATCCAAATCCGCCGCCAGGAACGGCACTCCATCCAGCCATTCCATCACCAGTAATTTTGCTGTGGTCAATTCCCAGTTAATTTCTGCAACCACTATTTGTGTGGGATCATACCAGCGACTTTTAGATAAGTTGCGCCGCAGTTGGTCTGTAAAACCCGCTTCTCGTGTAAAATCTAACTCGGCTTCTAGAGCTTTAGTAAATTCTTCGGCGATGGATTTGATTTCATAGGTTTGCCCAAACTCAGTCCGCGCCACTAAATCGGCAATACCTTGAATTAAAGCAATATCTTGGGCAATGGTCAGATCAATTCCCGGACGTTGCACTTTCAGAGCAACTTCTCGACCATCTGCTAATGTAGCGCGATGTGTCTGAGCAATTGATCCGGCTGCTACTGGGATCGGGTTAACTGTGCTGAAAGTTTCTGCTAGTGGAAGTTTTAATTCTTTACGGAGGATTATTTCTATCTCTGACCAAGGAACTGGTGGTACCTCGTCTTGTAGGGTTGATAGTTCCTCAATGTAGGCAGCGTTCAGTAAATCTGGACGTGTAGACATTAGCTGACCAAGTTTGACGTAAACTGGCCCCAAGTCTACCAAGATATTTTTTAAAACCGCAGGTGTAGGTAGCTGGGGTTCATCAGCTTTGCCACCAGTAAGTAACCTTCGCATATAGTCCCAGCCATTGCGAAGGAATACTTCAAGAATTTCTCGTTGACGGGGAACAGTTTGGGTGAGGAACATTTTTGAGAGTGGGGAGTGGGGAGTGGGGAAT
>NZ_CAXTNE010000135.1:0-21070 GCF_964245445.1 uncultured Nostoc sp. | reverse complement strand
ATTTTTAGCGATCGCTGGTTTTTGATCCTACCTCACCAAATCGCGTTGCTCCCAAATCAAGAAGGGGAAGCTGATATCAGAATTTCTGCAGACCACTTCCCAGAGGCAATATTACCTGGGACGTTTGCAGATTATGAACTGAATCCACGGGAATATGAGTTAAGCGTGGCTCAGACTATTTTGCAAGTTAATACACGGGTTGCTGACCTCTACAACGAACCCATGAACCAGACTGAGGAACAATTACGGCTCACCATCGAAAGCTTACGAGAACGCCAAGAATACGAAATGGTGAACAATCGTGACTTCGGACTGCTACACAATGCTGACCTCAAACAACGCATTTTTACCCGCAGTGGTCCCCCAACTCCCGACGATCTCGATGAATTGATCTCCATTGTTTGGAAAGAACCGAGCTTTTTCCTCGCTCATCCCCGCACCATTGCGGCGTTTGGTCGGCAATGTAACCACCTTGGACTTTATCCCCACCCTATCCCGATGGGTAACAGTGCA
The DNA here is from genome assembly GCF_964245445.1 of uncultured Nostoc sp. Taxonomy (GTDB): domain Bacteria; phylum Cyanobacteriota; class Cyanobacteriia; order Cyanobacteriales; family Nostocaceae; genus Nostoc. Next base: position 20,557 of record NZ_CAXTNE010000135.1, on the reverse strand, counting down.
ATTCCAGCTTGGCGTGGTATTCCCATCTATCCTTGTAATAAGATTCCCGTTACGAAAGAGCGTACTAGCTCCATTATGTTAATGCGCGTGGGAGCAACCAACCAGGGTGTTATTGGTCTGCACAAAACGAATATTCCCGATCAATATCAGCCTAGTTTGTCTGTCCGTTTCATGGGGATTAACGAAAAGGCCGTTATTTCCTACCTGGTTAGTGTTTACTACTCTACAGCCGTTCTTGTTCCTGATGCACTAGGCATCCTTGAAGATGTAGAAATTGGTCTTTAAGTAATCGGACATCCTCTTTAAAGTAGCAACGAACGACCGTTCGTTGCTACCCTCCAATGCTCTCTGTTAGGAGAGTAAATTTAATTGCATGAAACGTCTACGTTATGACAAATGTTTCGATTAGACCAGATTTAGACCAAGAAAATGGGCAACCCCAGATCAGCTTAAGCACGAAAGGGGCGCGGAATTTAGCCAAAACCACGAAAACTCCGCCCCAGATGCAAGGCATTACCCCTAGGTGGTTGTTACAGATGTTGCCTTGGGTGCAAATCAGGGGTGGGGCCTATCGGGTTAACCGTCGCTTGACCTATGATGTTGGTAATGGACGAGTCAGCTTTACCAATACAGGGACTCAGGTGCGGGTCATTCCCCAAGCACTTTGTGAACTCCCTTTACTGCGCGAGTTTGAGGATATTGAGGTACTCAACGCCTTGGCAAACCGCTTTGTGCAACAAGAATTTGCTCCAGGTGAGGTAATTGTACAGGAAGGTCAACCAGCCGACCAGGTATTATTAATTGCTCATGGTAAAGTCAATAAGCTTAAGGCAGGAAAGTATGAGGCGGAAGCTTTACGGGATGTTTTAGCTGACGGCGATTGTTTTGGCGGCGAAGCAATAGTTGTATCTCAAGATACATGGGAAGTGAGCCTTAGAGCGATTACTCATTGCACAGTGTTGACCTTGCCAGTACAGGCGTTTCGGGAGTTACTGAACCAGTCTGAGGCATTGCAGACTCAGGTTGATCGCTTTAGAGAGATATTGAGCAAACCCCAGGATAGGTATAATCAAGCTGAGATCGCCATGATCGCAGGTCATAGTCAGGAAACTGAGTTACCCAGGACCTTTGTTGATTACGATTTGACTCCACGGGAGTATGAGTTAAGCGTCGCTCAAACCATTTTACGGGTGAATACGCGAGTTGCTGACCTCTACAACGAACCCATGAACCAGACGGAGCAACAATTACGGCTGACTATTGAAGCGTTGCGGGAACGGCAAGAATACGAAATGCTTAATAATCCTAATTTCGGGTTATTGCACAATGCCGATCTCAAGCAACGCATCTTTACCCGCACCGGGCCACCCACTCCCGATGATCTTGATGAATTGCTCTCTCGGCGACGCAAAACCCATTTTTTCCTCGCTCACCCTCGTGCGATCGCTGCTTTTGGCCGCGAGTGTAACCGTCGTGGCATCTATTCCCCAAGCAAAGAGGTCAATGGAAAGATTGTACCTGCATGGCGCAACTATCCGATTTTTCCTTGTAACAAAATTCCGATCACCAAGGAGGGTACTAGCTCTATTTTGGTACTCCGTGTCGGAGAAGAAAACCAAGGGGTGATAGGTTTACATAAAACGGGTATCCCTGATGAATACCAGCCCAGTTTGTCCGTCCGATTCATGGGTATCAACGAAAAAGCTGTCATCTCCTACCTCGTCAGCGCCTACTACTGTGCAGCCATTCTCATCCCCGACGCACTTGGCATCCTGGAAGATGTCGAAATTGGGCGCTGAGGGAAGGGGAAACCTGACTTTTTGTACAGTGACTAAATGAAATGTCGTCGTGACAAATTGCTGTTCTTGGGTTAATCCCGAAAGCAGCATTGTTTGATGGTTTCTATCAACCAGCTTTTGTCGGTTAGGTGTAGTACTGTAATTTTGAAGATAAATATTTATGGTGAATACTCAAGTCTTTGAACAGTCATCTGTTAAAAAAACTACTTTTGACCTTAAAGCCTACTTATCAGAACGGCGATCGCAAGTTGAAGCAGCGCTTGAACAATCAATCACTGTAGTCTATCCAGAAATACTCTACGAATCCATGCGCTATTCTCTGCTGGCTGGAGGAAAGCGCCTACGCCCGATTCTATGTCTTGCCTGTTGTGAACTGGTTGGAGGCACAGTCGAGATGGCGATGCCTACTGCTTGTACGCTGGAAATGATTCACACCTTTTCTCTGATCCATGACGATTTACCCACAATGGATAATGATGACTATCGACGCGGCAAGTTAACTAACCATAAAATTTATGGCGAAAACATTGCCATTCTAGCTGGTGATGCGCTTTTAGCCTATGCCTTTGAGTTTCTTGTGGTTCAAACCAAAGGAGTTGCTGCCCAGCAGTTATTGCAGGTTGTTGCTAAGTTGGCTCATGCAGTAGCAGCAACAGGTCTAGTTGGCGGTCAAATTGTTGATTTACAATCTGAGGGATTGCAGAATATTGACATCGAAACTCTCAACTTTATTCATGCTCACAAAACAGGAGCAATGTTCGAAGCTTCCATTCTCTCAGGTGCAATGCTAGCGAAAGCTGACAACGAAGTCCTGCAAAAGCTTTCTTGCTATGCTTCCTACATTGGTCTAGCTTTTCAAATTGTTGATGATGTTTTGGATGTAATTGGGACACAAGAAGAACTCGGTAAAACCCCAGGCAAAGACCAAAAGGCACAGAAAGTGACGTATCCCAGTTTATGGGGTATTGAGGAATCAAAACGCAAGAGCCAAGAATTAGTTGACCTAGCCAAAGCTGAACTTGTTGATTTTGGAGCAAAGGCACAACCTCTAATGGCGATCGCAGACTATATCACAGCTAGAACACATTAGTCAGTCAGCGCTCACTCTGCTCAGAAGATCGCAAAAAAAGTCAGGTTACTTTAAGTGGAACACACAGGGAGCACCTGGAACTGTCACAGAAGAAATGGCAAGTAATTTTGGGGCTAGTTTTTGAATTAAGACAAAAGCTAGAGGGATGGAAAGTAAAGAATCAAGCCAGAGTTTGGTAAAAAACAAATTAGTATAAAAAATACTGCATGAGAAAATAGAGCTACTGAAAGTAGAGTGAGTAACTCTTGCAACTGACCCTTTTTTGAATTCCAAATGCAAAATTCAAAATTCAAAATGAAGAATAAGAATAATTTTGAATTAATTCTGGGTACAAGCCCCCGCCATAATCTTTGATTATGGCGGTCTTCAATTAGTGGTGGGTACAAGCCCCCACTAATTGTCTTTAATTTTAAATTTTGAATTTTCAATTGGTTTGACTTTTCCCGTTAAGTGTCTTTTGCAAGCTGCCAACCTTCTCTATGAGACGCTTTTCTTGCATTTTCTTCGAGACTACTGATAAAATAACGAGTCTCAACTGTTGTTTTCCCATCCAATGAACGGACGGACTCTACCATACTGTTGGTGATATTTATGGGTTAATAACTTGGATTGAATATGGATTCAGGCAAAGTAAATATGAACTTGGTTGGTCTGATTACCGTATCACAGATTATCAACAGATAGAGAAATGGTGGGAGATTATTTTTAGCGCCTATTTGTTGGTTAGTTTCCTTTCCAGAAGCCTTTAAAAAGCTTTCACAACCAGAAGAAGATTCTCTGTGGACTCTAGCTTCGCCCCATACACTTTTTCAGCAAGCCCTACTTAGTTAAATAATTTGTTGCTTTACATTATTTTTAATTCTCATTCTCCTGAACATTGTTCTTATAATTTCAAGAATAAAAAATAGGCTGATCTAGCAAATTACTTTAGAAAAATATCCAAATAGTAATTAACAGCAACAGCTTCAGAAGAGAAGGCCAGTAAAAAATTTTAGCTATCAAGTTATCTTGATACTGTAACAGCTTAAAATCAGGTTTTACAAGCATTAAAACAGCGTTAATAGTTATCAAGAAAATGTAGATATAAATAACTAAGTAGAAAAACTCGAAATAAACAAGTTCTTTGGCAAGGACTTGTTCCCTAAGCGAAACTTGGTCAAGAATGACAATAAAAATAAAACCAGCACAAGCTGCCAAAACCTCCATAGCCTTATCTCTATCGGCAATCACCAGCATGGCAAACAGCATGACAACGACTACAAACAGCGGGCCGATTCTGGAGATAAAAATACTGATAACTTGACGTTTGGTAGTAATATTGAAATTCAGTTCAGGAACATTTGTTTTAAAAATAGTATTTTGGATCCCAAAATTGCTATCGTATGTTGCATAAAGATATTCAAAAAAACTATCTTCAATCTGCCAGCCATCCAAGACTAGTCTCTTATCCAAACCAGGATGGGCGCTGGGGTTAATAATTTTATAACTCTCAAAATCGGGCGTGAGAAACACTTGGCGGTTTAAATTACTTTGAGCGTTAAAATCGCTGTGCCATAGCCGAATTTGAATATCTTTGTAGTCAAAGGGATAGTGAGAGTAATCCAAATTTTGCAGCACTGTAGCTTCCACATACCAGCCAATAACCTCAACATTTCCTTGGGTATAATGGTAAGCTTCCTTCACTTGTACATCGTTGACACTGACAGCATCCGGCATAATAAAACCGCGAGTCAACCCATCGTGAATGCCTTTGGTATACTTCTGCCAGATGTAACCCGTCATAAAAACTTTTTTAGCACTTTCAAATTCTAAGGACTGAATGAAAATTCCAGTAGGCACATATAACGGCGGCTTTCGGTTTAAGTTTTTATTTAACTTGACTTGGGGAGCCAATAATTTATCAACTTGTGCTTGATTAAGCAGGACGTTGTGATTGGCTATATAGTTGCGATCGCCCAAAGCTAATTTCCAAATCATTCCGATTTCTGTGGCAAACAAGATACTAGAGATTGACGACACTATCCACACTCGGCTAGCACGAAACTCATAAGCCCGCAACATTAGAACTGACAAACAAATGAAAAACCAGACCAAGGCTAAACAGCTTAAGATTAGCGTTTGCCGCTTAGTTTGGTCATCTAGCAAAACTTCTTGTTTGAGAAAGACCACTCCCACTACCCAATTATTCAGCTTAGTTGGTTGCAGGAAAAACCAAGAATTTTGACCTGTGGTTTCATCGAACAACTCCGCTTCGCCTTCCTTACCTTGAAGCGCCTGTTTAACTAATGCTAGGAGTTGTTTATTGTTCTGCTTGGCAGCAATTTCAACCAAGTTGTTTTGCTGTTTTACATTATCAGTAATCGTATGATAGACAAAAGTTCCATTTTTAGAAAGAACAAAGGCGTAGCCCGTTTTTCCCAGTTCCAGTTTTAAGGAATCAATCAACTGTTGTATTTGACTTAAGGAATATTCACTAAAAAGCACTCCTTGCGGCAATTTTTGTTTGCCCTGCAAACGATAGAACGGAGCATAAAATCCCACTATGGGTTCAGTCAAGAGAGACTGCTGTGACCTGCGGTAGGGTTCTCCCCAAGATGCTCCATCCTGCAACGTCTTGCGATACCAGGGATATTTTGTGTTGTCATCATTCTTCTCTTGTTGCCCCAATTGCACACTGTTGTTTACCCTGAAATAGACAGGTGCATCTAGCTTTTGGGATTTGCTTCTACTAACACCAGCTTCATAAGCTGCACCGAAGGTAGCAAGATAAGGGTTTTTTTCGATTTTTTGTTGGAGTTGCGCTGATAGTTGCTCATCGTTGATTTCACCTGTTGTCAGGGAGTTAGCAAGAGCAAGAGAATTATCTTGAGTGTTACGCAGTTCGTTCTCGATCTCCAGAGTCGTTAGCACAGCTTCTCGCTGGGCTTGGTTTTTAGCTTTTTGAAGTCTCTGCTGTGCAGTGTGCCAATAGGTGTAAAACCCAAATAGAGCTAATGCAAGAGTAATACCACAAAGGGTTAGTAATGTAAAGAATAGTATTTTTTGCTTTTTATTCTTTTCCATGAATGCCAGTTATCAAAAGCGTAAATAAATTTTCTCGTAAAGTATTCTGACACTTTTCCATATAATTTACATATAAATTGGCTGTATCTATTTATAGTTAAAATGATGCGTCATATTAAGTGTTTTTCAGCAACTATCTTATTGGTGAGTTTGACTGCTTGTACCAGCGAGCAAAGGCAAGTTTATACTCCACTAGACAGCAGAGTAAATGGCAATACTGGCTTAGGTGCAAGTAAAAATGTACTGATTGACGGTTCGGGTACGGTTTCTGTTATTAGTGAAGCAATGAAAGAACAATTTAGAAAAGCAAACCCCAATGTAAGAATCGCTATTGGGAAGAACGGTACTGGAGACGGCTTTACAAGGTTTTGCCTTGGCGTAACTGATATCTCAATGGCAGCCCGTCCGATAAAAAAGTCAGAGATTGAAGCCTGCCAAAAAAACAACATTGAATTCGTTGAATTGCCCCTTGCCCTTGATGGCATCTCCCTTGTAGTCAATCGCACCAACACCTGGGCTACTTGCCTCAAACCTCAAGAACTGAGCAAAATATGGGAATCTGCTGCATCAGGCAAAATCGTTAACTGGAACCAAGTTCGTAATAATTACCCCGATCAATATCCCCTAATACTGGCTGGCCCGGCTGTAGGCACTGGTACTGTAGACTATTTTAGTGAGGTGATAATTGGCAAAAGTGGGAAAATCCGCAACGACTACAAAACCAGTGAAGAGGAAAGCGTAACTGTTCAGACAGTCGCGTCTGAGCCGGGAGGTCTTGGCTTTACATCCTTTTCCCGCTACCTAAAAAATCAAAACATTCTCAAGGCTCTTGCTATTGAGAACAAGGAAGGTAAATGCGTAGAGCCAAGCCCAGAAACGATCGCCAACAGCAGCTATAATCCCCTTTCCCGTCCTCTATTTATATACGTCAGCAAGACAGCTCTTAAAGAAAATCCTGCCGTCAAAGTTTTTGCAGATTACCACCTAAATGCTGCTAACCGTTCCTTAATCTCAGAAAGTGGCTACGTTCCTTTGCCAGATAACTTGCTAGCAAAGGTGCGATCGCGTCTAGATCATGCGATCGCTGGCTCGATTTTTGAGGAAGGGTCGCCAGCCAATGTCAAACTTGCAGATAAACTAGCAAGTTCCAAATAGAGGTAGAAAACAGTGCTATAAGTTATTCCAGCAATTTCTTTTAGGGAGCAACGCGATTTTCTGAAGTCGGATAAAAAACGAGCGAGGCTTCTGGCACTGGTGGCGGCGGTGGCGGTGCAGGGACAGGCATCAGTAACATTGGCATCCTTAATACTGGGTTGGGCAATGACACTATCAGCGGCAGTGGCACTGGCGGCAACGGCGATTATGGCGGCGGTCAGTTCTCCGGCGGCGGTGGATTTGCGATTGGTATCAGTAACGGTGGCAGTCTCAATACTAGGGGCGGAAATAACACTATCACTGGCACTGGTCAGGGCGGTAGTGGTTCTGGCAACGCTTTAGGCTACAGCCTCATCGTTATAGGGATCTCCAACGACGGAGTAATTGATACTGGGAATAGTGGTGACATTCTTACCGGATAGGCTACAGCAAAAATTGATGGTACTGCCTATGGCATTTATGGACAAGGAACGATCCGGACTGGCGATGGCAATGACGAAATTACAGCCACCAGTACCATCAATGACATCAATGAAGTTAAACAAAAAGTTACTATTGGTGGCGGTATCAACATTGATCTAGGCAGTGGAAATGACTACTTCAAAGGGTTTGGTATTGGGACTGTGGATGGTGGAAAAGGTTTTGATACCTTAGACCTCAGTGTTTTCAATCGCTCTGAACTTACTTTTTCTGGTGTAATTTCAGACAATGCCCTAAATCCAGCTAACATCAGCTTCAATAACAATAAAAATGTGATTACACTGTTTACAACAGGCTTTGAGAATTTTATCTTTGCAGATGGCTCTTTGTGCTATAGCACTTTGGTCTGACACACTCCCAATTTTTCTTCTCTACAAGACGCGCTACTCGCGTTCGCTTGAAGTTATAGAGGAGCGATCGCTCCAGGGGTGCAACTTTTCCTCTTTGAATATCAAGCCAAAAAGTGACCATCGATTTATCAAAATAATAATAGCGTTTACCTAAAGTTAGGTAAGCGCTACTGTTTTAATTAAATTCAGGGAAAAAATATAGTGATAATGAATTCCCTGATTTTTGTTATTAATTAATTCCAATTTAATTGATTACACAGCACTGCGACGATTTAGCAAGTTCCACAAAAAAATAGCCACAATTGCGCCAAGAACCGCTACTGCAATACCAGGAATGCTGAGTGTGGGGGCGGCTAATGTCAAGGTTCCTGTACTGAAGAATACACCAAAACTACCACCAACAAAAGCACCGATAACTCCTAATATGATTGTTCCTAGAATTCCGCCGCCTTGATGACCGGGATAGATAGCCTTTGCAATAGCACCAGCAATTAGACCTAAAACAATCCAAGCAAGAATATTCATTGTTTTAATTTGATAAACGTTTTTTACGCGACAAATATACAATAACAATCCAAACATTGACATTCAATCTATCAACAGAACCAATTATTAATAGCCTTGAGGATGAATGCTGTTACTTCTGGTGATATACCCCATAACTGAAATTGATAATAAATAAAAAAAGCTCCTAGTTGGTCTAAAACCGGGAGCTAATAAATTCTTTGCTTGATAATTGCAGTATATGCATTTTTAATCGCCAAAATCTCATTGAAAAACCTAGCTATAAGCCTTGAAAACTATATCTGTTATTTTGGCTTTTCTGTCAATGCGTAAGTTTTATACACGTTGGAACTTGCCGTAGTAGAATTCACTCTTGGTAGTGCCATTGTTTTCGGTTTTAGTTTCCGATTTACGTTCACCGCTAATGTGGACATCGTTTTTTTTTCGCGTGAATCCAATTTTCTTCAACGCCCTTGAAATTGTACGAGCACTGATATCACTGTTCCAAAGTTCTGCCATCTCTTTCTGGGTTTTATCCCCATGAACTTTGCTAAACTCACGAAACTTGTCCCAATCACTAATTTTGCGATCGCTGCGGGGCGGTTTGTTCGTTTTTGGCTGAAAATCAAGAGTTGCTGCTTTGCGCTTCAGCCAAAGATCGATCACTAGATCCGACACCCGAACCCAAAAGCCTTATGAATAATCGATTTGCCGATATCAAGCGTGCCATTCGGTATTGTATGATATGTGGACTTAAGTTCAGTGCCTGACGTAGCCGCTCAATCACTCCAGTATTGATTTGCTGTGCGCTCATAGAGGGTACTAGCGCTAGCAACTCCAGATATCGAAATGTCACGCACATTTTCCAGCTATTGTGCCAATTGCCACGTTTTTTACAATAGGTGAATGGGCGCTAACCTATCATTTGCATGATACTTGCACGCTTTGGGTAAGCATAGCTATGCCGTTAGCCTTATCATACTGGCTCACAATTTGCAACTATTAGTAGCAATAAGCTATTACTTTCGTCAATTAAAAGTTGCATAATATGGCAAGTAAAGAAGAACAATCAGAGGTCGTAATGTTACCACTTAGTGAAGTGGGGTCTATTAGATGGACAGATACGCGTGGGCATAAAATGCGTGCATTGCGTGGCGATATGCCATTGGTAACTTTATCCAAAAGGCTTACTGAATTTGAAGTAGATATTTCCCGCCAGTACTTGAACAGGATGGAGACAAATACAGATGTCAAAAATGCTTCTCCAAAAGTCATTACTGCCTTGTGTCAAGTATTTGGCTGTACATTGGCTGAATTACTGTGTCTAAAATCAACCCTAATTGTGCAATTAGGGATTGACAATTGCAACTAAAAGTTGTACAATGATTGTGAGGAAAAGCGAACTGCCTGCACCCGAATGCAAAAAGGGATCGCAAACTAATTTAACGAACATTGACGAACCAAAACTGAAGTGCTCCCGGGAAAAGTAGCCAAAGCTAAAACCGGAGTAGCCGGAAGTAACCTTGTAACGCTCAAATCGCCAAAGACAAGTCCGATGACCTAACTAAGTCTGAAAACTGGTTATAAAAAATCAACATTTCAGGATCAAGGTGATCACTACTCCAAAAGTATGCGGTCGCCTTTTGCCATTCCATTCATAGTGCAATTAGGGCAAACGCTCAATACCTTCTCTACAGCCTTGTGCTGTAAATTATTGCTAGATTGACCTTGCTACTATTCATATCTGGATTCAAAAAATTTTATTAGTAGGATAGGTTCAGATGAGAATCTTGCTGATCGAAGATGACGAAGTTTTAGCGAGTGTTTTGTTGCAGTCTCTTACCCAACAACACTATGCTGTTGAAATTGCACGAGATGGACAAATTGGCTGGGAATATGCCCAAGGTACGAACTACGACCTGATATTAACAGATGTTGGACTGCCGAAACTCGATGGCATTACTTTATGTCAGCGTTTACGTTCTAGTGGCTGTTCCACTCCTATTTTGTTGATCACAGCAAAACATGAAACTAACGATCGCATTCGTGGACTCGATGCTGGAGCAGATGATTATCTCATTAAACCTTTAAATTTGGGAGAACTCCAAGCAAGGGTACGGGCTTTGCTACGTCGCGGCGATACTCGCCGTCCTCCAGTGCTAGAAGTTGGGGCATTGCGTTTAGATCCAAGTATTTGCGAGGTAACATACGATAATCAAGTTCTAGATTTAACACCTAAAGAATATAGTCTGCTGGAGTTATTACTGCGGAATCCATTGCGGGTTTTTAGTCGAGGAGATATTATCGAACATCTCTGGACTTTTGACGATCCACCCCAAGAAGAAACTGTTAAGTCCCATATTAAGTGGTTGCGACACAAGTTAAAAGTAGTTGGAGCCGTAGATTGGATTGAAAACGTTTATGGTTTGGGATATCGCTTAAACTCCCAAAAAGCTACTAGTAGTAGAAATAGCGAAAAAATAACTCAAAAAAAACCAGAGCAAAATTCCTCCATACCCGATACTTCCCCATCCGTTGAACAGCAATTTAACCAAGCAATGAGCGGGTTGTGGAGCCAATACCAGGGACTAATGACACAGCGAATGGAGGTACTGCAACAAGCAGCAACAGAACTCTCTAGCGGCACGCTAACTATAGAATTACGTGAATCGGCAGGACGAGAAGCGCACAAGCTAGCTGGTGTTTTGGGAATGTTTGAGCAAGAAGCAGGAACTCAAATAGCGCGCGAAATCGAACAGATTTTAGACAAAGATGGAGAGCTATTACCAGCCCAAAAACACCAGATAATATCGCTGATACAAGAGTTAGGCAACTTGTTAAACCACACGAATGTAGTTAATCAAACTGTTACCTCGATTGGGGAAGAGATAAGTCCGAAGTTACTGCTAATTGACCCTGATTTACAACTGGGTTCACAATTGCAACAACTGGCATATTCTACGGAAATGCGTTGGCAGCAAATAACAACGTTAGAAGGTGTAAAAAACTTCTTGCAAACCACATCACCAGATTTAGTAGTACTGAATGTAGATGAGATAGGGCAGCGAGAGGAAACTTTGGCACTAATGCTGGACTTAGCAACACATACCCCTGCTGTACCTGTTCTAGCGCTGGCTGTCACCGATCGGCTAGTGGACCGCGTGACTTTGGCTCAGTCTGGGGCGCGGGGTTTTCTGGTCAAGCCTGTCACAGCAAGTCAAGTTTGGGAAACTGCGTCTCAAATATTGCAGTTTACTCATTCTTTAACAGTAAATGTATTAGTAGTTGATGATGACCCACTGATTTTAGCAGCATTAGGCCCAATGTTAGAACCTTGGGGAATGCGAATGACCAAATTGGACGATCCCCTACGTTTCTGGGAGGTATTGCAATCTACTGCACCAGATTTGTTGATTTTGGATGTAGAAATGCCCCAAATCAGTGGGATAGAACTTTGCCAAGCAGTTCGCACAGATCCCCAATGGCAGGAATTGCCAATTGTATTTCTGACGGCTCACCGGGAGATGGAAACGGTGCAGCAGGTGTTTGCTGCTGGGGGAGATGATTATGTGGTTAAACCCGTTGTGGGGGCAGAATTGCTGGCAAGGATCGCCCATCGCCTAGAACGCAGCCGCCTACTACGGTCGCTCTCTACCAAAGACCCCTTAACCAGACTAGCAAATCAGTTACAGTCTAGCCGAGACTTACAACATTTGATTGCTCAAGCCGAGAAAAATCAGCAATCGGTTTGCTTAACGATCTTGAATATCAGCGATTTACGCCAAATTAATATCCAGTATGGGCATGAGGCTGGTAATCAAGTATTGCAACGATGGAGTCGTCTATTCCAATCGGCATTTTGCGGTGGCGAAATATTGGGCTATTGGGGTAACGGAGAATTTGTGGTAGGAGTTTCTGGGTTTACTGAAACAGAACGGTTTGTCCTCCAACATCGCCTCAGTGACATTTTAACCAAGCTCCGCCAGCAAGTCTTTACAGCTCCCAATGGCGATCGCTTCCAGGCAACTTGTAATTTTGCTATGGTTGAATATCCTAATGATGGACTAAATATACAATCTTTATACCAAGTTGCTAATTCTATGCTAAAGCAGAACTAAGGTAATACTTCTCGGGTTTTGCATTTTTAAGTTCACCGAAATAACAAATGCGTTCGCCAAAATAACAAATGCGTTCGCCAAAATAACAAATGAGTTCGCCAAAATAACAAATGCGTTCGCCGAAATAACAAATGCGTTCGCCGAAGTAACAAATGCGTAGGCATCGCCCAATACGGTTCGGATAAGCATTTTTCACTTTCCTTGTGGTCTGGGGAATGGGGTTGCGGGAAAAGGGTAAAGTAAAGAATGTATTCAAAACCTTTTCCCTTTTCCCTTTCCCCTTTAACCGAACCGTATTGCTTGCGCCCCTACTCCCCTTCTAACTGTTGGGCTACCAGTCTGGCAAATAACCCTGATTGAGCAATCAATTCCGAAAAATTACCTACCTGCACGACATGACCAGCGTCGATAACATAGATGCGATCTGCATTACGAATTGTGCTGAGGCGATGGGCAATTACCACTCTGGTAGCATTTAACTTAGCTAAACTTTCAGTTACAATTGCCTGGGTGCGGTTGTCTAAAGCACTGGTAGCCTCATCCATCAAGATAATTTTAGGCTTGGAAACAAGCGATCGCGCAATCAATAATCTTTGCCGTTGTCCACCGGAAAGATTACTACCACCCTCGGCGACGATCGTATGCATCCCCATTGGCATTTGCTTGATATCATCAGCAAAATCTGCCATTTGTGCCGCTGACCAAGCTTCTTCTAAGGAAACCAAAGCCCCGGCTGTGATGTTATCAAAAACCGATCCCGTACCGATTTTACCATTTTGCAGTACCACTCCTAACTGTCTTCGCACAGCCTGGAGTTCCATCTCTGCTAAGTCTTTGCCATCATAATAGATGCTACCTGTCAATGGAGTTTCAAACCCCAATAACAACCGCAATATCGTTGATTTTCCACTTCCAGAAGACCCAACGATCGCGACAAATTCCCCTGGTTCGGCATGGAGGCTGACATCATTGAGGATTAAGGTGCCATTTTCCGAGTAGCGAAAACTGACACGATTTAGGGCAATGCGACCGTTTAATTGACCGGGGTTAACCTTGGTTGAGTCATATTCAGGCTGCGATCGCCAAATCGGTTTTGCTCGTTCCCATATTGGTACAATACTCCAAATTTGCGATACAGTATTGCTCAGGTCAATTACTCCTTTGATAAAAATCGCCAAAGCATAGTTAAAAGCTACGAATGTACCCAGTGTTAGGCGTGTCTGCATTAACAGCATGGCAAACCCAAACAGCAGTATAGAACTTACCAAAGGGAGTGCTTCGTTAAATATAGAAATACCATCTTTAATCTCTTGCCAACTCGCCTTCAGTCGGATCTGCTGGCTGTACTTTTTTGCCCAAGCTGCAAATGCGCGTTCCTCTGCCATTGTCACTCGCAGTTTGGCAACACCGTTGATTAGTTGTACGGTGAGTCCCTGAATTGCACCATTGAGTTCTTGCTCTTTTTTGGATTTCTTCACCAAGAGGAAACTTGCAACAGTCGTAACCACAGCGGTAAATATTGCTAAACCCACGCCCACAAGCGCTAGTTGCCAACTGTAAATAAACATCAGCACCAAGTTGAATAAGGCAAAGACTCCACTCAAAAATGTTTTTTGAGTAGCACCGCTAAGTTTTTGATGGATTTCCCTCACCGCCATAACACGGTTGACCAAATCTCCAGAAGTATACTGACGAAAAAAGCTAGGACTTAATCTGAGTAACCGATCCCAAATGGCTGGCTGCAATATGCTATCAGTGGCGCTTTCGACTCTTAGAGTAATAATGCTTTGGGCAATTTGAAAAGCTAACTGTCCAAAGGCGACTGCAAACATGACCAATCCGATCTGCCAAAGCATTGCGCGATCGCTATCGGGAATGGCATGATTGATTAAAATTGCTGTTGCTTGCGGTGCAACCATGCCCAATATTGTGCCTAGTAGCCCTACCAGTAAAATACTGGCGATGTCTTTTTCATAACCCTTGACTCCAAACCGCAGTAGAGCAATGGCGTTGAGCGCAACTTGAGGTAACGGTCGATACAGAACGTAGGCTAATGGTGACAGTGTTTTTGCTACTGCCTCATTTACAGGTCTTTGAGTTCGCACTACGGGGTCAAAGATCGTATAATCCCGATGATCTGTAGGTAACAATGCCACTGGGTGCTTTTCCAACTGAGTATAAGCTAACATTGCTCCTTGGTCTTGATGCCACCAGCCATCTGCTAAAGTTATACGGCGGATACGAATTTGTGATGCTTGTGCGATCGCGGCTACAGGGTCTTTAATAGAATTCAAATCCTCTACTGGTGGACGAATCTCTATTCCCAGCGATCGCCCAACTGCACCAAATGCTACCAATAAGGGCGGCCCCTCATGAGAAAAAACCGCCTCCTGCCGTGGCTGCAATACTGTTGCTAAGTCAGAGAGTGCCCCCTCTATTACTTGCTGATTAAATTGCTCACGTTCTTGAAACTGCCGAAATTCTGCTTCTGCTTCTTTATTTGCCAGCAAACTGAAGTAGTGAAAGAAATAAGTCTGCAAACTGGCTAAACCTGCTACAAGTTCCTCGAAATTTTCTAAATCTGCCGTTGGCAACATCTGCCCGATAACCGCATTTTCTGCCTCCAGCCACATAGTATTCGTGAGCGGAAACGCTGGTGAGGTAGAATTCAAGGTTAATTCCTCAACTCCCATCCAGTGAGTTTTGCCTTGCTGCAACTTCACCCATAGAAGTGTTGTTTGCCTCCACTGTAGCGTTTCACCAGGGGATAATGAAAAATCCTGCCCTAATGTCTGCACAAGATTTAATGGCATTGTCAAAACTGTCTGCTGGGCGCTAAGAGATTGTCCTAAATGATTTATCCAACCTTCTAAAAATTCTATGGCTTGAGAGTCAGCCGCCGCAATTCCCTTAACCAAATCAACCACTGACATCTGGCATAATTGGGTAGGTTCAATTGCGATCGCTACAAAATTCCATTGGCTTTGTGCTATTACTTCCGGTAACAATGCTGCACTAAATAATGCTTCTTCAGCGTTGACATGAAACAGATAGCGGCGATGCTCCTTTAGTAAGCTGTTCTTAACTCTAGTGGCAAACACCGCCAATGTTCCAGACTGCACTATCCAGAATGTTTCTGAGCCATTCAGCAGTACTGGTTCGTTTGCTTGGAGGGAGTACAGTTTAGAAGAAGGATTCACCTGTGAGCTACTCATTACTCAATTAATGGAATATTTGATGGTCTAGAAGTCTTTTGCTATATCAGTACTTTTATCTAGTACATAGCGTTTACAATAATTAATAATTAGCTGTACTTGTATAATTTTAGATAAAAATATTGCGTATTGCTACTAAAAATTTAGCATTAAAAAATGCTATTAATGTAATTCGATACTCCCTGATGACCATCTCCAAAGTCTTGTATAAATTCATCAGTTACTCTATTTGCACAACTATCTATCTCTTTGGAAAGGGAATTTTGATGCAGTATTTGATGCGCTGATTTACGTAAAACCTCAAATAATTTAGAACTGTAATCAGAGTCTTCACTCAAGAAATTCCACAGTTCTTTACCAATCAAAGTTTGCATTTCCCAATCAGGCAGTATTTGTTTTAATAGGCCAATTGTTACTGTTTTGCTTGTTCTTTTACCATAAGTAAATCCTATATACGCTTTATCTCCTTCTTTAACCTTTTCTTGAATTTTTTCAGCCCAGTAATCTACTTGATCTTTATCCATATTGTTTGGTCCGCTTTTTATTTGCAGCCAAAATTTTTCACCATCACTCGTACTTTTAACCAAATCCCATCCTGATTTTTTAGGAGCTTTTGCAATAGAATCAGAACTAGTAAGTAACAGGTCTTCTATAAAAAATCCCATAGATGTAACGATTGACCGAGTAGCCGCCATATAAACATTTAATCTGACAACTGCATCTGGAGTATCTAAATTAAGTGCTCTAATTAAAAATGGGTTCGGATTTAAATTCTTTAAAGATAGGTTTCTAACCATATTTAGTTGTTTTTGAGTAAATACCCTACTAATAATGGCTAAATAATTTTCGGCAACTGTAAGATCCGTTGATAAAGAGCCTGATTTCGTATATATAGACAAATTACTAATTTCTTCATCCGTTAACTTTAAAACCTTTTTACCAGATATACTCTTGAGGTTTTTAAGATTTTCTTCTTGAACTTCTAAAAAATTCTTTATATCTGCAAAATATGAAGCAAGAGAACGTGCTTTATTGACTGTAAAACCTACCTCATTTCTTAGAGCGTATGCTAACATCTCATGAAACTGTTCAGACATTTTAATTTATCCTAAACTTAATAAAACTAAATCTTTAAAAAGCTCAATTAAAAAAGTGAAAGCTGTTCAAAAACATTTGTTGATTCTGGTTTTTCATTTTTGATTATTTTAGATAAATATTGTCCTATTGCGTGAGACAGTTTAACCGGAACAGAATTACCTATTTGTCTATATCTAGACGCTATAGAACCATAAAATACCCAACTATCAGGAAAAGTTTGAATTCTTGCATATTCTCGTACACTCAGAGGCCGTAATTCAACAGGATGACACATATCCGTAGCTTTCTGATGTGGGCTTGTCGTCACCGTAGGAGAGGGTTTATCCCAAGACAATCTTCTATAAAATCCAACTTTGCCACCTCCAGATTTGTAAGCACCTCCCATTGCTTCAGGCTTTAATTCATCTGGTAAATGTCTCCAGTTTTGACCTTCTTTCAATAAAGCAAGATATTTTAGACGTTGTTTTGAATAAGGGATGTATTCTGGATGTGGGTCGGATAAATTAGATAGAGCATCTCTAAGAGTTCGCCATTTTTGAAGTCTTTTTAAGCCATTTTTATCATGAGTTGGTTTAGGAAAAGTTAAAATTTCACCATTTTTTGAACCAATAAATATTACTCTTGCTCTCGTTTGCGGTACACCATAATCAGCAGCTTGCACTAGCATAGGAAGAGCAACTTCATAACCGATTGCTTTCATTTGGGCTAATACAACCTTAAGGGCTGCCCCCTCAATTTCATCTGGTTCTAAAAGAGGATATCCAATACCTCTTTGATTATGAGGTCTATGCCGAATCGGAGATGAAAGTAATCCTTTGACGTTCTCCATTAAAAAAAAACGAGGTTGAATTTCTTTCACAATGCGAATGAAATCCATAAATAAACTTCCTTGTGGATCTATAACAGAACCACGCTTACCCGCAGTGCTGAATGGTTGACAGGGCGGCCCTCCTGTTACTAGGTCTACTTCACCAGGTAAAAGAGGTCTACCAAGTTTTAAAACACGTCCTCCCTCTTCTAGCAATGTTTGTGCTGAAATCTGTCTAATATCTCTTGGTACAGCACTTTCTCTAAGGTGGGGGCGGTTCAGAATAATAGTTTTTGTTGCATCAGCATCTATTTCAACTACGCTGACAGTAGAAAAACCTGCTTCTTCTATACCCAAATCAAGACCGAAAGCTCCTGCAAACAGAGCAATAGATATCAATTGGTTATTAATCACTTTTTCCTCAGATTTTCAAAATCAATTTTACTCACATTTAAACCTAATAGATTTTTATAATTCCCACAAAATTGTCTGGGTGGGTATTTTTACATTGTCGTCTAAGTTTTTTATAAATACTACCTTGCCTCTGCCGCGTGAAGTAGACGAAGATAAGTTCCGCCTTGCTGCCATAATTCTTCATGGGTGCCACGCTGCACGATTTTACCTTGTTCTAGCACAATAATTTCATGGCAATCGCGAATTGTGCTGAGGCGGTGGGCTACTACAATACACGAACAACCACGCTGTCGCAAGTTACGATTAATAATCAACTCCGTTTCTGCATCCAGGGCACTGGTTGCTTCATCCAGTATTAAGACTGTGGGATTTCTCACCAAAGCGCGGGCAATTTCTAAACGCTGGCGTTGTCCACCACTAATATTCATACCGCCTTCAATCAACTCAAAGTCATATTTCCCAGGCATAGATGCGATCGCATCATGAATTGCTGCATCTTGGCAAGCCTGCACCAAATCAGCTTCTGGCACAGTTGAATCCCAAAGAGTGATGTTTTCTCGGACAGTGCCGGCAAATAAAAAGATATCCTGTTCAACCATTGCCAACCAGTTAGCCAGAACAGAACGCTTAATTTGCGATCGCTCTACACCATCAAAGCAGATTTCTCCTTCCCACGGTTGATAAAGACCACAAATTAATTTAGCAACTGTGGATTTACCAGAACCACTTCCCCCCACAAGCGCTATTCTTTGTCCTGGCTTGACAGTCAAGCTCAAATTCTCAATCAAGGGAGGTTCTACACGACTGTAGCCAAAAGTGACATTCCGTAACTCAACATTACCCTGTAATTGCCAGAGAGATGAAGGAGAACTAATAGCTGCCCCCTGCCTCCTGCCTCCTGCCTCCTGTCTCCCCTCCACTTCCAAATCAACGGGATTTTGCAATATATCATCAAGCCGATTTAAATCAGCTTCTAAATCTTGGAGTGTACTGCCGAAATTAACGAGGCTATTAACTGGCTCTAAGAAGCTCAGTGTTAAACTTTGGTAGGCAACCAGCATTCCAATACTGAGATTGCCCTTAATTACCTGTAAACCACCAACCAGCAGAATAGAAGCTGTGGTTAGGGCTGTCAAAATTGTGGGTAATGTGGTGAGAATTTGAGTTTGTAAGCCTAATTGTTGTTGGGCGTTGAGTGCTTTAGCATAATAACCCGCAAACCGAGCAAATAAGTCTGACTCCAGCCCCGAAGCTTTGATGGTTTCTATCGTTTGGATGCCACTAACCGTTACTCCGCCCACTTTGCCATATTCCTGAGCTAGGCGCATGTTTGCATCTACACGAGTTTGCGATAAAAATAAAAGAGCGAGAATGTTGATTAAAGCAAAACCAACTGCGATCGCACTCAGCAATTGGTCATACTGAATCATAATCAGCAGGTAAAATATCATCATCACCGCATCAATTACTGTAGTTGCCAAAGACCCTGAGAGTACTTCTGCCACACGGTCATTCAGTTGCACCCTGCTACTAATTTCCCCAGCAAACCGTTGGTCATAAAACCCAATGGGCAATCGCAGGATATGCCAGAGAAACTGTCCTGATGTGCTGACTGATAACTTAACCATCAATCGCCGCAGGTAGGTAAGCCGCAGTCTGGCAAGGAATGCCCGTAATAAAGTAGTTAACAGCATTCCTAACAACAAAGGTCGTAGCCAATCTTGTCGGTCTTGGATTAAAATCTCATCGATAAATACCTGAGAAAAGGCTGGTACAGCTAACCGAGGCAATGTTAGCAATAACCCAGCTAGCAGGCAAAATAAGATAGTAACTCGTGAGTTTTGTAAGCGGCTACTTAAGGCTGAGACAATGTGATTTTTTTTGCCTCCCTTCTGAAAGTCTACCCCTGGTTCCATTGTCAACACAACACCCGTGTATGCGCGATCAAACTCTTCCCAACTCACTGTTCTCCGACCATTGGCAGGATCGTTAAGGTAGACACGTTTTTTGCTATATCCTTCTACCACGAGAAAATGGTTAAAATTCCAAAAGGCAATGTAGGGAAGACGGGTAGCTGTCACCTTTTCTAGAGACAGTTTTAAACCTTTAGCATTGAGTCCATAGTTTTTGGCAGCTTTGAGAATATTAAAAGCTTTACTCCCATCCCGCGAGACACCGCATTCTTCACGCAGTTTAGCCAGTGGTACAATCCGGCCGTAATAGCTAAGAATTATTCCCAAAGCAGCCGCACCACATTCGACCGCTTCCATTTGCAAAAGTGTAGAAGTGCGAACACGATTTGGCTTAAATTTTGGAATTGGGGATTCGGCATTGGGCATTGGTCATTGGGGAGTTAAAACTTGGACGTTGAGCTTCTGAGGGTGGAAGTTGAGCTTCTGAGGGTGAACGTTGAGCTTCTGAGGGTGAACGTTGAGCTTCTGAGGGTGAACGTTGAGCTTCTGA
>NZ_CAXTNE010000134.1:16052-21225 GCF_964245445.1 uncultured Nostoc sp. | reverse complement strand
TCCTTGTTGAGAAGTAGATTACCATACTTTTTTATTAGTGGGATAGTTTCATAAGTAATTCCCTATCTTCCTCGTCTTGATTTTGAGTGACTTGTAAGTTTTGTTGCCAGTTATACAGCAATTCTAACGCTGCTTTTCGGAAAGGATTATCAGGAGTAAGCGCTTCTAGTTACAATTTTTTGAGATAAGACTTAGCCCAAGAGTATGGTTGTGAATCTTTTTTCAGTAAATATTCTGCTGCTTCATGTCGATATTGAGTTACTTGGTATTTGGACTTTAAGGTAGTAAAGTGTTTTAAACAATTTTGATACTCTTTACTCATGTTGATAGTAGATCCGATCGCACTTAGTCAAATGTGTTATTTGCTACTATAGCAATAGCAGTAAAAAATGGCGAGTCAGACACCCAACGTTCTTATTTGTGGTGCTTGCTGCTATTTAAGTCGCCTGAAATACGTCGTACTGATCTAAGCTCACAGAAAATCAGGAATTAAAATCTTAGCAAGAGGCACAATAGTAGCTGGAGCGATTTTCAAAAAATATCGTAAAAAATCCCGTTGCCTGAAAGCTAGAGAATGTCGAAATCCAAAAAAATTATATGAATGCTGAAGAATTATTAAACCAAGGATTAAACCACAATTTGCAAGGGGATTATCAAGGGGCAATCGCAGCTTACACCCAAGCAATCAAGCTCAATCCTAACTATGCCGAAGCTTACCATAATCGAGGCATTATTTTAAGTAGTCAACTCAAAGATTATCGTAGTGCGATCGCAGATTTTAATCGCGCTATAGAAATTAATCCCAATTTTGCCACAGCTTATTATCACCGAGGTAATGCACGTTACTTTTTAGCTGATTACGAAGGAGCAATCGCAGATCATAACCAAGCATTACAAATCGATCCCAATCTCGCCCAATCTTACCACAGCCGGGGTAATGCTTACTTTGCCTTAGAAAAATACGACAAAGCGATCGCTGATTATATCCAAACAATTGAAATCAGTACCCAGTTAGCTGATAATATCAATATTGATATTGCCAATGCTTATCATAATCGAGGTGTAGCTTGTTTTGAAAGTGGCGATCATCAAGGTGCAATCGCTGATTTTCAGCAAGCTTTACAGTGGCATCCCAATTTTGCCGCAGCTTACAGCAATCGGGGTAATATTCACTATATCTTAGGAAATTTTCACGAAGCGATCGCTGACCACGACCGAGCATTACAATTAGATCCAAACTTGGCAGAAGCTTATCATAATCGAGGTAATGCCTACTACTCTTTAGCAGAATATGAAAGTGCGATCGCTAATTTCAACCGCGCACTAGAAATCAATCCCAAGTTTGCCGGAGCATATTACAATCGGGGTCTGGTTCTTGCTCATCTCAAAGAATATTATCAAGCAATTGAGGATTTTAACCAAGCATTAAAGTTTAATCCTGATGATGTGCAAGCCTATTGTGAACGAGGTCTTATTCGTAGTACTCTTGGGGATTATGAGGGTGCGATCGCAGATTATGATCAAGCGTTACAAGAAAATCCGACTTTAGCTTTAGTATACGGCTTTCGGGCGAATGCTCGTCGCCGACTGGGAAATTATCAAGGTGCAATTGAAGATAGTAATCGCTTATTACAACTCAATCCTAATTTAGCAGAAGGATATTGCGATCGCGCGGCGGCTCGTCGTTCTTTAGGAGATCATAAAGGAGCAATTAAAGATTACGATCGGGCATTGCAAATTAATGATAACTTAGCCGTAGCTTATTACGGTCGGGGGATTGCCCGTGAAGCCTTGCAAGATTTACAGGGAGCAATTGATGATAACACTCAAGCAGTAGAGCTTGTTCCTGAATTTTCTCAAGCGTACTGCAATCGAGGAAATGCTCGTCGTCTTTTGGGAGATGAAGAAGGAGCGATCGCAGATTATAATCAAGCATTAGAAATTAATCCCGATTTAATTGAAGCATATTACAACCGAGGTTCTACCCATTATGCTTTAGAAGAATATGAAAATGCGATCGCAGATTACACCCAAGCATTACAAATAAATCCCCAATCTGCTGCATTTTACAGCGATCGCGCTAATGCTCACTATGCCCTAGAAGATTATCAAGGGGCAATAGAAGATTACAGTCGTGCGATCGCGATCGACCCTAGCTTTGCTGAAGACTGGTACAATCGGGGTCGTAGCCGTTCTCTGCTGGGAGACTTACAGGGAGCGCTTGCAGACTTAAACCAAGCCTTGCTGCATCAGCCTAATTGGGCTTCAGCTTACATTCTTAGGGCAGATGTCTACCGCAATCTGAGAGACTATCAACGAGCAATTACAGATTTCCAGAAATCAGCAGACTTGTATTATCAAGAAGGAAATATCCAGTATTACCAACAAATTATTGAGCTAATTGAACAACTTCGTAATTCTTAAGAAGGCAGGAGGCAGAAGGCAGAAGCAATCCCCATAAATAAATTTAGGGGATTTCACAAAGGACACTGTAAATATGCGCTATGCCACTCGTTATACATATTTTTTTGTTTTTCATAAATAAATTTACTTGCTCTAAACCCTTTTGACAAAGAGAAGAATTCTTTTCTAAAACCTTCTGCCTTCTGCCTTCTGCCTTCTGCCTTTCTTTGGTAATTTTTGTGTTGAATTCCCCTTTTCTAGCAGATGCTGTGCATAGCTTGCTTTCCTAAAAAGGCAAATCTATAGGTCGATACAGTTCAGTTAAGCCCAGACTCCGAAAAAACAGCATAATTTGTTAACATCCTTCCCTCCAGATATAACGAAGGTGGTACACTACATCCATGCTAGGGGTGCCTACATAACCAGGCTGAGATCACACCCTTAACACCTGAGTCTGGGTAATACCAGCGGAGGGAAGCTGTTTATTGAGGAATTACAATATGCGGACAGAATGGGTTGCTAAACGACGTGGGCAGAGTAATGTATCTCAAATGCACTACGCCCGCCAAGGTGTTATCACCGAAGAAATGCACTACGTCGCCCAACGCGAAAATCTCCCTGCCGATCTCATTCGTGAGGAAGTGGCGCGGGGACGAATGATTATCCCGGCTAATATAAATCACACTAACCTAGAGCCGATGGCTATTGGCATCGCCTCTAAATGTAAGGTAAATGCTAATATTGGCGCTTCTCCCAACTCTTCTAATCTTCAGGAAGAAGTTGATAAGTTGAATCTATCCGTGAAGTACGGTGCTGATACCGTGATGGATTTGTCCACAGGCGGCGGTAATTTGGATGAAATTCGTACCGCCATCATCAAGGCTTCTCCAGTTCCCATTGGTACGGTGCCGGTTTACCAAGCTTTAGAAAGCGTCCACGGCACTATTGAGAATCTGACTGCTGATGATTTTCTCCATATCATCGAAAAGCACGCCCAGCAAGGAGTAGACTATCAAACTATCCACGCTGGGATTTTGATTGAGCATTTACCTTTGGTGAGAAGCCGCATCACTGGTATTGTCTCTCGCGGCGGCGGTATTTTGGCACGGTGGATGTTGCATCACCACAAACAAAACCCGCTTTATACCCACTTCCAAGATATTATTGAGATTTTCAAAAAATATGATGTCTCCTTCAGTTTAGGAGATTCCCTGCGTCCTGGCTGCACCCATGATGCCTCAGATGAAGCACAATTAGCTGAATTGAAAACCCTTGGACAGCTAACTCGCAAAGCCTGGGAAGATGATGTACAGGTGATGGTGGAAGGGCCTGGACACGTCCCAATGGATCAAATTGAGTTCAACGTCCGTAAGCAGATGGAAGAGTGTTCTGAAGCACCTTTCTATGTTTTGGGGCCATTGGTGACAGACATTGCTCCCGGTTATGACCATATTACTTCAGCTATTGGAGCAGCGATGGCTGGATGGTACGGTACTGCAATGCTGTGCTATGTAACACCTAAAGAACATTTGGGTCTACCAAATGCCGAAGATGTGCGGAATGGGTTGATTGCCTATAAAATAGCGGCTCATGCGGCTGATATTGCTAGACATCGCCCTGGTGCAAGGGATAGAGATGATGAACTTTCTAAGGCGCGTTACAACTTCGATTGGAACCGTCAGTTTGAATTATCACTCGACCCAGAAAGAGCTAAGGAATATCACGATGAAACTTTACCAGCAGATATCTATAAAACTGCTGAGTTTTGTTCGATGTGTGGGCCTAAGTTCTGCCCAATGCAAACTAAGGTTGATGCTGATGCGCTGACAGAATTAGAGAAGTTCTTGGCGAAAGAGGCTGTGACTCAAAGCTAACAGATTAGACCTTTTGCAAAAGTCGAAAAACCTCCGTAATTGGTATCAATTATAAGTTAAAACTCTTTTAAAACCTCATTCCCAGTTTTCGGCTGGGAATGAGACAAAATGGTTTTGCTTCTCTCAAAATATCAGGTTAGGTTTTGCGATCGCACTTTTACTTCCTACAATAGTAATCCAATTGCTATCGCTCCCCAATCAAAGCTAAATCAGTAATTCTGGTTGGTAATCTATGCGATCGCGTTTAATCGCGCCTACTTACTTCGGTAAAACCAGGCTTTGACGCACAGCACGCTTGCGGTCGCTTTTACGAATACCTCCAGCCATCTGATACTCATGGCTATCATTACCATATTTATAAGCAATACCACGCAAAATTTTCTCAGAATAGTCTGCCAAATCTTGTTCATTTTCAATGATCTGGGTTAGTAAGACATCAATAGTGGAGAGGGTAGTATTGTATGCTTCTAGAGATTGACGGAGACTTTCGATTTTTTCAGTATAATCTTTGACAGTTAAGCTCTCTCCGACATCGAGAGTTGGACTAATAGATTTAATGCTTGCTAGACGTAGTTCAGCTTTGCCAAGAGTACGTGAATTGCGTTTTGACCTTACCATAATTAATACTCATTTTCTGAATTCCTGATAACTCTATAGTGGACAATTGTTGAAAAAGTTGTCATACGTGAAATTGTTGATTTTTCTGAAAAAGCCTAAAATTTAAATCCCCTACAACATTTTTTGCCAATTGAAGCCATATTTATTGTTGAGGCACAGCAGTACTGTACCTCAAAAGCCTGTTCTATTTAAGGGAAGATGCTGTAACACAAGTCTGTTTCTGATAATGTGAAGGCGGAAGCTGCTACAGGCTGCGCGGAACACGGAAACGTGAAAGC
>NZ_CAXTNE010000134.1:0-15952 GCF_964245445.1 uncultured Nostoc sp. | reverse complement strand
CTGCGCGGAACACGGAAACGTGAAAGCGGAAGCTCCTACAGGGAAGAATATTTTGATTTTTGCTCAGTAATATGTGGTTATTTAACAGAGTATTAAAAATACCCCACCCTAGCCCTCTCCTTGCTAAGGTTAAATTCGCATGATGGATGATGATACCATGCTAGAAGGAGCGGTGGAGGCCGTAATCTTTCTTCAAAAGAGGAGCTAAATTTCTTTGCTCTAACTTAGATCGATTGTCCAAGGTTTTTCAGATCATGGAAAATCATAAAGAGAAATCCAAATGAACTACGACATCAAAAACAAAACCATTTTGGTTACGGGCGCAAATCGCGGCATCGGCAAGGCGATAGTTGAGTCGTTTATTGAACACGGAGCCACCAAAGTCTATGCGGCTGTTCGTAAGCTCAACAGTGTCTCCTCATTGGTTGAACAATACGGCGATCGGATAGTACCAATTCAGATTGATTTAGGTGATCCTCAATCTATTGTTGCTGCCGCTCAAACTGCCAAAGATGTGCAAATAGTTATCAATAATGCAGGAGTCTTTCAAGGTGGAACTCTCTTAGCTGAGGATGCGATCGCCGCTCTCGAATTTCAGATAAAGATCAATGTATATGGATTGATCTACATGGCTCAGGCGTTTGCCCCGGTACTCAAAGCCAATGGAGGTGGCGTCTTTGTCCAAATCAATTCTGTTGCTTCGCTCAAAGGTTTCCGCGACTCTGCCACTTACTGTGCCTCAAAAGCTGCGGCCTATTCAATCACGCAGGTATTACGAGAACTATTGAGTGAGCAGGACACGTTTGTGCTAAGTGTTCACCCTGGCCCGATTACCACGGATATGAGCGATGCGGCAGGACTGAGTGAGATTGCACAGCCACCTGCACTGGTGGCAGAGGGGATAATAAAAGCTCTCAAAGCTGGGGATTTTCACGTCTTTCCTGACTCGAGGGCTAAACAAATGGGCGATGCTTATAAAAGCTTTGCCCAAAATGTCGTTGAGGTGTCATCAAGTTAACTATATTGCAGGGTAATGCTCTAGACAAGGGGATCTGGTATTAAACAGCAAGCCCAAACTCTTCTCGATTGATGAACAAGCCAATCACAGTATCATGCATCAAATCCAGCTTGGAAAAACAGATTGTCTTGCAAGCCTTGCGCTTAATTCGTAGTTCTCAAATATGTCAAATGGGTTCTATATGCTTTTCTTCTACTTGTGACGCATAATTCTCCAGTTCCCCTTTTCCGATGTTGGGAGAAGGGGTTAGGCGATGAGGGCAACTCTAGAACACTTTTTCTTAACTAACTTTTACCTTAAGTTGACACCAATACACAGCTGTGCGTTCCTACTTAAAATCCAATTTCAATGGTTAAGCTGCGAATTTTTCCTGTATCTGCGTCAGCCTTATCTGCAACTTGAAGAGTCCAGGTTCCTTCAGGACTTTTACCTTTAAAGGCAGCAAGTTTAAGGGTATTTGTCTCGTCATAAATTGTTTTAATATTATTTGTAGCTCCACCCTGGCGATCGTGCAGAATTACAGGAAATACGCTTGTTTGCACGGGGGGAAAGAGAGTAACTACAAGGTCACCAATAAAAGTATGCTCGATGTCTACATTAACTTTAATGGATTTTATCAGGCTAGTACTAGCGATCGCCAACGATAATGTTGATTGTTGTAAGTCGTTAATTGGGACATCTTGCACTGCCTGGAATCTGCTGATGGGTAATCTTTCAGGTGGCTTGGCCAATTCTACAGCTTTTAGAGCATTCATTCGACCGTAACCGTAGAAGGGACTACGACCATTAGCATCATATTTACCTCCAGCTTGATCGATGCGATCGCAAGAGCGTTTAATAATATCTCGCACTTCGTCCCAACGCAGATTTTGGTTTCTAGCAATAATTAGGGCTGCAACACCAGCCGCACCTGGACAAGCACTGGAAGTTCCGCCGAATTGGTTCGTGTAGTTGCCTGGAACGTCACCCAGATTCCGATTACCCGAATTATAGCCAACTACACCAGAGCGATCGGTTGTCCAAATTCCAGTGGTTTGAGAACTATCGCCATTGTTGCTAGGGAAGGTACACCAGACCGCCTGACCAAAGTCACTGTAAGCGCTTCTGTTGCCGTAGTCGTTACAAGCTGCCACAGCAATCACCTTTTGGTAGCTGGCGT
Source organism: uncultured Nostoc sp. (assembly GCF_964245445.1). Lineage (GTDB taxonomy): Bacteria > Cyanobacteriota > Cyanobacteriia > Cyanobacteriales > Nostocaceae > Nostoc. The sequence continues at coordinate 13,775 of NZ_CAXTNE010000134.1, read as the reverse complement.
AGCCATCATTATCCACGCTTTCGTTACCATTGCCAGCCGCGAATAAAATTACACAGCCCTTACCGTTGCGTCCCTTATTAATTGCAAACTCCATAGCAAGGCGTGTGGAATCAGGCAGAGGTACTTTCTGCTTGTGTACAGGATCGTTTGGCTCATACCAAACACCGTCTGCGGGCCCCCAGCTACAAGAAATTACATCAGCACCATTTTGAGCCGCCCAAACAAAAGCATCTGCTTCATCCTGCGACCCCAGCGCCGAAGCTAAACGAATCGGCATCAGCTTTGCACCCGGTGCCACACCAGATGCACCAAAGTTGCCGTTTGCACAAGCTACTCCTGCACAGCCTGTCCCGTGGTTATCGTCGTTTCCCGGTCTGGGATTGTCAGTTTTACGTGTGACATCACGCGGGGCAACAATTTTTCCAGAGGACCGGAACTCTTCATGATCGAGATCCACACCGTCGTCAATAATTGCAATAATCGTCCCAGTGCCATCGCTCAACTTCCAAGCTGCCTCAACGCTGACATGGGCGTTAATTACCTTACCATTAATTGTTGTTTGCTTTAAGTGCCACTGCTGCGAGAAAACCTGACGTTGGCGTAACTCCCGCACTAATTCAGGATGGCACAGATCAACTGATTCTTCATTCAAAAGTCTCTCGGCGATGTTAAAGATGGCTATACCAGTATTTGCAGATGCACTAACAAAGTAAGCATTTGGTGCATATTCCAGTTGGCGTTTAATTGTTAAGTCGTAACGTCTTAAGACTTCTTGGCAAACCGTTAACTCTTCTTCACTATGGAATTTAAGGAAGAGGTTTTCGGTGTAAATTATAGGTTGTTGGGATACTGGATCGACAAGAACACGTCCGGCAAATTGGACTTCAGGCTCTTGGTTGAGAATATCACGGGCGCGATCGCGCAAAGCCACACCTTCAGTCGGAACTTTCGCTCGCAAAATTTCTACACCTGCTTGCCGAAACCGCGTTGCTAACTCGAATTCATTAAGGATGTTGCGAGCTGTAGGTGATACTGGTGCGACTTCAAAGGGTCTTGCACCAATAAGAGCGCTGCGGCTTTCGGTACGCACTACAACGTGTTCGTCACTGATAGCAAGTTCATATTGTTGGCCATTCTGCCCACCATAACGAACTTGAACCATAATTTTATCTCCCGGGATATTTGGAATATTACTATCTTAAAAATTGGGCATTGGAATGGGCAAAACCGCATCATGCGTTGTGTTCTTGCAACGTGCGCTTGGTATTTACGTTTAGTTTATGGATGCTTCTGATTTCATGTGTTATATGTGTATTACGGTTTAAAAAGATACAAATTAAACAGAATTTAATCTATCTAAGTTCATACAAGCTTTTGATTCGTCTTTCCAGAAAAGAGGGATTCGAGGTCAGGCTGTTTTACGAATCTTCAATATGAATAAAGGCGTATAGCTTGCATTCCGATGGAAGATTTGTATTGCATACCATTAAAAAACGCTATAACATCATTAGAACTTGAAAAAATGTTTTATTTCCCGGCAGAGTATTTTCTACAGGTGTACTCTTTACCCCTGATTCCTGAAGTGAGATTTCAAAAAGATTACTTTTCTGAGTATCCTGAACAAATTCGCGTTGGCAACGATGCCTACGCCGGGCTACGCCTACGCACTGCTGTATCTTACACTCGTAAGCCTGGATATTATGCAATACATTACAATCAACCCAAAACCCTGGTAAAAGGAGCAATTTTACAACTTAACGATGGTAAAATAGCAGTTTTTCCAGGCGAACCCAATTACTCAGAACAGGGAACACTAAGTCCAATTTACACATTACAACCAAATGGTTCTTTAGCAGTACCAACCGGGCTTATTTTCATCCGCTTTGCTGAAAGCGTTGATGTGAAGTCGCAACGCGAGGTAATTAATCGAGCCGGTTACGAAATAGTAGAAAGCCTTCCCTATGCACCTCACAGCGCTTGGTTACGTGCCCAATCAGGTAATATTGCAGATGCGATCGCCGGGATTTCTCAGTTAGAAGCGATACCTAAAGTTGAGAATATCGAACCTCAGATGCTTATGGAAAGAGGTTTTAGGCTAGGGCATTGATCGTAAATTTAAGGCAAGACCTCAACCAACCATTACATATAGCATCAGTTACGCTGCCGATTCTTGCTACAGTTGGGGTTTAAATTCCCCGAAGTTGCCACAACGCGGGGAACCCGCGCAAGGCACTTCTCTTCGTCTGAAATGTCTTTAATTTTGAATTGTTAACCTTTTGCATTTCCCAGTAATGAAAGGCGATCGCACTAGTCACAATTGCGAGAAACTGAAGGCAGATTAATTAGGAGAGGAGAACCTAATGAGTTGGACTAAAGTTCTTGCAGTCGAAGCACTTTCCCCAGGTACGCGGCAAGTGGTGAAAGTTGGTAACCGGAAAATTCTGGTTTTGAACCACGAAAATCAACTTTATGCAGTAGATAACAACTGTCCCCACTTAAAATTACCGTTGAAAAGTGGGAAAATCACTGAAGATGGAGCAATAGTTTGTACCTTCCATCGCAGTGCTTTTGACCTGCAAACTGGTGAGGTACAAGGCTGGTGTTCCTGGCCACCTGGTGTAGGTAAAGTACTCTCGATGGTTTCGCCACAAAAAGCATTGCCAGTATTTCCTATTCGTGTGGAAGAAGGTAGCATCTGGGTTGATGTTCAAGAGGAATAGCGCCCTCCCCCTGAATTTCTTGCAATATACTAGTACAGCGCGGCATCAATCAAACTACCATTTGAAAAAGCAAAAATTTTGATATACAAAACTTTTGACTTTTGACTTTTGACTTTTGCCTTGCGGAACTAGCCTATCTATTTTTTAGCAGTTAAGCGACAAAAACCCCAGCCGATAAGTTTAGCTGGGGTTTTTCTCAAAATGCAGCTATTTCAGAGATATAGGAACTATTGAATCAGAGAGAACATTTTCTCAAGTAGCTTAAACGTTTTGTTGTGATGTAATGTTGGGTTGTGTATTACCATTCCCAGCTTTTATAGAAGCTGTAGTACTTTGAGAGTTGCCTAAATTCACTCTGAATACCTTGTTTTGCTCTTGCTCCAGTTTAGGTAAAGTCAGAATTAAAATCCCATCTTTCATGTCTGCCTTAACTTGTTGATTCTGAACTTTGCTTGGTAGAGAAACTACTCTAGTAAAGTTGCCATACCGAAATTCAGAATGAACTTTGGCGTTAGATTCGGAATGTTTTTCGTAACGATGCTCACCAGCAATCGAAACTGCATCTTGAGTAACTTGAATGTGGGGTTGGCTTGCTGGAGTTCGCAAAAGTACACGCTATGAGCGCCTTTACTCTCAATCTGTCGGCTTAGGAATCACCGAAACGGTTCGTGAACACGCAAAACGCATCTGTGACCTCCAGAAAGAGGAACACGTCATCGAGGCAGAATTACGAGAATTGCTTGCTGATTCTCGCTTTGACCATTACCGCACAGTTTTTAAAAAGTTTGGTTTTGGCGATCGCCTTTCGTCGGTAATCATCTCCCAAATTTACCCTATTGAGGGATTCTTGGATGCTTCGGGTAAACCTCTTGTGAAAATACTAACCGGGCGAAACTCTAAAAAGCCTACTAAACGTCACCTTTCACTCAGAAGGTTTCAGAAAGCAATAGGAGCCGCCCCCAATCTAGAATCATCTGGCGATCGCAAAAAAATTTTGGTAGTTGGCGGCTCGGATTTGTGCCGCAAGTCTTTGTGGCAGTGGGTGTTTACTCGTATTGAGCCAAAGCGATCGCGCCTCAAAAATGAAATTGGTAAAATTTTGGGCGAACAGTTGGATACTGAAAAAGCAGCTGGTCGCCCGGTGAAGCTGGTTAGGAATCGCGTTGCGGCCAAAGGAGCGCGGTTGCTATTTAGAGAATTGGTAAAGGTTTTGACTAATGACTAATACCTATTTAGACATCCAGCGACTAGCAGCCCTAGTCCGTAACAAACGCGGTACTAGAGGACTGCGCGAAATATCCGTAGAAATTGGCAATGTATCGCCATCTACCTTATCAAGGGTAGAAAATGGCAAAATGCCGGACATGGAGACATTTATTGCTCTGTGCAACTGGCTACAAGTACGACCAAGTGATTTATTCTTCACTGATCAGGACCGGCAACTAAATATTGATGAAGAGATTATAATTTTGCTTTTGAGCGACAAACGTCTTGAGCCGGATACAGCTTCTGCACTGGCTCAAATTATCAAAGCAACCTACCGTTATTTATTAGAGTGAATGTGTACGACTGTTCAAGCAGATCCAGGCGATCGTCACTTACCATCGAGGCGGTAAAATTCTAGTTTTAGACCAAGTGAAGTTAGATGCGATCGCCCAAGGTGAATATGATGTTTAGAAATCGCACGAGCGAGTTATGCAATTGCTTTCTGTACTCGCTGTGAAACGCGAAGAGCGGCTTTAATTAAATCGGCTGCTTTTTCGCCGATCATAATGGCGGGCGCGTTCGTATGTCCCGTGTTGAGAGTTGGCATAATCGATGCATCGACGACACGCAATCCCTCAACTCCACGTACCCGTAGTTCGGGATCTACAACCGCCATTAGGTCAGTCCCCATCTTGCAGGTGCCGATAGGATGAAACACAGTACTGCAAACTTCCCGGACATAAGCTTCGAGTGCTGCATCGCCAGTCACATGAGCACGAGGAGCGACTTCCCTACCGCGAAATTCATCAAAGGCACTGGTTTGGAACAATTGGCGTATTAGTCTAACTCCCTCAACCAGCTTTTGCACATCGGATTGACTTTGCAGATAGTTCAGCCGAATTACTGGTGCATCTTGAGGATTGCGCGATCGCAAACTGACACTACCAATATTCTCAGGATGAACCAAAGCAATTATACCTGTGAAGCCCACACCAGAGTTGGGATAGCCAGGAGGTGCCCACATAATCGGGCCGAAAATTAATTCTAAATCTGGCGCAACCCCCTGATTACTCTGGCTATGCAAAAACAATCCAGCTTCAGCACACCCATTGCTTGTCATTGCCGTGTGTAAATCACCGATTGCCTCGTAGGGCACAGGAACGAGAATATGGTCTTGCAGGTTTTGACCCACACCCGGCAAATCAACAACAACTGGAATATCCATTGCTTGTAATTGTGCTTTATCTCCAATGCCGGAAAGCATCAGCAGCTTGGGCGAATCGAACGAACCCGCACTTAAAATCACTTCCTGATTGACTCTGACTTGGTGCAGCATTCCCTCATGCAGGTATTCCACTCCAACCGTACGGGTTCCCTCAAACAACAACCGTGTCACTAACACACCCGTTTGCACCGTTAAGTTCGGACGATGCAGAATCGGCACCAGAAATCCAGCAGCAGCACTGTGCCGTTTACCATCTTTGACCGTTAACTGAATCGGTCCCGCCCCTTCCTGCTGCGTTCCATTGAAATCAGGATTGTAGTCATAGCCCAGTGCGACTGCTGCATCGATAAATCGTTTCGAGATGGGAGCCGGGGAAATGACATCGGTAACGCTCAACTCCCCATCAACTCCGTGATACTCAGAGGCACCGCGTTGCTGGTTTTCAGATTTCTTGAAATAAGGCAATACATCCTGGTATGACCAACCGGGATTTCCCAATTCCTGCCAATGGTCATAATCGTGCCGATTGCCCCGGATGTACACCAGGAAATTAATCGAACTGCTGCCCCCTAAGACTTTGCCACGAGGACAAAAGATTTGGCGATTATTTAGGTACGGTTCTGGTTCAGAGAAATAGCCCCAGTCTACCTCTGTGCCTGGTAGGCGCGTGCATTCCAGTGGGATATGAATCTCTGGCTTTGTATCTGGATTGCCCGCTTCGAGCAACAATACAGTAGTTTGACGGTCTTCTGTCAGACGGTTGGCGACAACGCAGCCTGCCGAACCTGCACCAATCACAATGTAATCATATTGAGTCATGGAAGTTCTCCTTGTTTGTTGTTATTAGGTAAATAAAATTGCCAGCAATACAAAAGTTTTAAAGAAAATTTTTCATAATTTTTGCGATCCTAAAATATTGATGAAAAATTTTCTAACTTTTAAAGCGGTAACAGGTTGAGAGAATTTTGTAGAAACTTCTCCTGTATGTGTTCTCTCCACAAAATAGGCAATTCCCCGATAATTTAATTGATAAGTAACTGGTCGTGTAAAAACTTCCGTAGGCTCTATATTTGGGTCAACACGATAGGTTAGTCCACGATAAGTCAGGTTGTAAGCAGAACCTTGATGACGAACTGGTGCAAATGGTCGTATTGATTTTTTGGCTGCTTCTTCTGAGTTATATTCGTAAGTAAGTCCGCGATAGTAAAGTTTCATTTTTTGCTCCTAATCTATTTATTTTTACAGGTAAGGACATACCGATTTGGTGTTTCCTTAATTGGTGCAGGCTTCATTTTGGGTTTAACTGTGGGATAGCAAGAGACATATACAACAGAATTGTCTGTCCAAGTCAGTAGATAAGATTTGTTGCCAAGCTTAGTCAATCCTGGTGGAATATTTGATGCCGTAGCAAAAGCCTTGAAGTTAACTTGAGATACAGCAATTACTAAAGCAGAAGTGCCGATAAGTAAACTAATACTTGTTATCCAGATTGTTGATAGTTTCATCCGAATTTATCCTTACAAGTTAAATGTTTTGAGTTTCACCCAATTTTCTGTTCATTCTATTGGTGAATTATTTCCTGGCATTTGAGCAGTAAAAACTTTTCACCATAGTTGTTACCCCACTAGATATGTTTGTTCAAGCAAATCTAGGCGATCGCCAATTATTATCGAGGTGGTAAAATTCTGGTGTTAGACCGAGCGAAGTTAGATGCGATCGCTCAGGGTGAATATGATGTCTAGCGATCGCTTCAAAAATCCTATGGGGAGTTTTGCAGGTTTGGTGTACTTGTGAGTGAGATATCTCAATGCAACGATTTTTATGATCGGTAAGTCTCGTTAAGAGTATCTGATATCATGTCCGGCTAAAGACTTATCATTAAAACCGCAGGGGGCAGGGGGCAGGGAGCAGGGGGAAAGAGGCTTTTGAGATTTTTGCACAGATACAGTAATCGTAAGTGATTCACCGGACTTGATATGACAAACCCATTCATCTAAGCTTTAAGATTGCTCCAACGATGCTAACGTCGGTTTTACTCATTGTCTCTATAGTTATCAACCTGTTTTAAAGGCCAGTATCCATCATGGCAAACACAGTAACAATGAGCACTAATACCAGGTTTTTTGCGTTGCTATTTTTGTATTTTTTTTGCGTTGAAGCAATGCTGGTTTTAGTTTTGAATTTTAGAAAACCAGCGTTTTGCCACTAATTAACTTGAGTAATTTTCGCCGAGTAAAGATGCCATTTACGCTGCTCTGGAGTTGAGCCAGGAACATTATTGACTCGTCGCAGCACATAGCTGCCGCGAAATCGCTGCGGAGTTCCATTGGTAGTAACAGTAGTAATAGTAACCGGAATCTGAATATAGATTGAGCCTGCCCCTGGATCTGGTCTACCAGGTTTTCCAACTTCTACAGCAACGGATGTGGTGTTGGCAAAACCCTGCTTGAACTGCTCAAACGACTGCTTGCTAGCAGCGCCATTTCCCTCCCAAGCTGAATAAGCTCGTTTATAGTCAAGACGTGCGATCGCACTATAATAGTCACGAATCACTTGGATTGCTTGCTGCCCTGGCTCGGCACTAGCAGGGCTTTGTGTAGGAGAGGCTGGTGGCGGTGTCGGACTGGACGCGATGAAATTTGCAACCGATGGGGTATTGGCAGGTGGCTGCGATTTAACAGAGTCATTACAGCCTATGAGGGCGATCACAAGCAACATTCCTCCAACGGCTATCCGGTGCTGTTTTAACCAGATATATAAATAAAAGTAAATCATTGACAAAGATACCTCCTTAGAATTCCACATACTAAAAATGTAATCGATACAACCATTGACAATTTTATATGAGTATGCATAAGCTAATCAGCATTTAAGTTGTATAATCGGGGCGGGCAAGATGCCCACCCCACAAGATATTCAGAAAATTTTAATGTGCAAATTAGATGTGTTTTAGCTTATCTGATCTTGACTTTTAGCCCAAAAAGCTAAAAATATTTCTGGCTAAAGGTTTCAGCATCCTTGCAGTTAGTCTGGTTTCGCTCATTGCTGAGGATTGATATTTACAGTTGGCTACACCGACAGCAGTTAGGCGCTGAACCCTCCATCAATCATTAGGTTTGCACCAGTGATGTAAGCTGCCTCAGACCCAGCTAGATAAGCGACCATCCCTGCAACCTCCTCAACAGTGCCGTAGCGGGGCAGTGCTAGCTGCTTTTTGATCATCTCGGCAAACTCGCCCTCTGGCGGATTCATATCGGTAGCGATCGGCCCGGGCTGGACGTTATTGATCGTAATTCCACGCGGGCCAAGGTCACGCGCCAGCCCTTGCACAAGCCCTTGCAAAGCAGATTTACTCATAGCATAAACAGAGGCACCGGCAAATGACACACGTTCGGCGTTGGTGCTGCCAATGTTGATAATGCGTCCGCCTTCTTGCATGTGCTTGACTGCTGCTTGGGTCGCCACAAATACGGCACGCACATTAATAGCAAGGATGCGATCAAAGTCCGCAAGTGTGAAATCATCGATAGGGGACATCACCGCTACACCTGCATTATTGACGAGGATATCAATGCCACCCAATTTCTCTACTGTCTGTTCAACAGCAGCCACCACCTCACTTGCTTCAGCGTTGTTGGCTTGGATGGCCAAAGCCTGAACACCGAGTGCTTGCACCGCCTGCGTGATTTCCTTGGCGCGATCGGGCGAGCTGGTATAGGTGAAAGCGACATCAGCACCTTCAGTTGCCAAACGCTTAACGATCGCAGCCCCGATACCGCGACTTCCTCCGGTGACCAGTGCGCGTTTATTTTTGAGTGTGTAGTTCATGTTCAATACCGTGGATTAGAAATTGGATAATTTGCTGTGCGTCTAATGGGTAAAAGCTGCAAATTCTGCTGCAACAACCTAATCTACTCGTCGTGAAAGTCACAATTAATTAGAATACATTTGTGCATTGCTGTTCCTTTTGTAGTTGACTACTTTAAAAATGCCAACCTGTAAAATGTTACCCAATAGTACCCTCAGAGAAATTATAGGGTGTATCAGGCTATTGGGAGAAGTTGTTAAGTTTGTCACCTTCAAAAATGCAATGGCCACCACTGGATCTCGTCGCGCAGCAATGTGCAACTTACTTATATACCAGTTGAGAAAGCGTACCTTTAAGCTGCGCGTCCCTTCCACCTGGGGAATACGCAGGTCGCCGCCTACAGCGATACTCCAAGCGGTGTCTACTACCTGACTCGCCTCCTTGAAGAAACGCCGAGCTAGATTTTGGCTACCTTTAGCAAGGCAATTTCGCAAAGCCAGCGACTCAAGAGCAGAAACCGTCATGCCTTGACCGTAGACCGGGTTAAAGCTGCAAATGGCATCACCAAAAACCAAGTAATTTTCGGGAAAACGCGCCATTCTTTCATAATGGCGGCGCTGGCTAGTTGGAACCTTGTAAGGCACTATTTCTGAGAGGGGTTCAGCATCCTTGATGATTTCGTAGAACTCCTGAGCAGGCATGGCCTTGGCGAATTCAAGGAAGCCTTTTTCGTCAGTGGGTGCGTGATCGCCCAGATAACCACCAATGCTAACGATCCAGCGATCGCCTTCTTGAGCCAATATGACTCCACTGCGCCAGTTAGGGAGAGAGGGTGTGATGATTGTCGAGAGATCGCCTTGGAGGTCTCCTGGTCGGCGGCGATAGGTGCGCGTAGTATAACTTATATCCATACGTACCTGTTCTTCTTGAGGCTTTTCATAGCCAAGTTTCTCTAGCCAGACCGGACTAATAGACCTCCGTCCCGTCGCATCTACTACCAAATCTGCCTTCAGTGACTCAGTACTTCCATCACCCCGATGGTTAAAGCGTACCCCGGTGATTCGAGTCTGGTCGGGAGTTGTCAGTAACCCCTGTACATCACAATTCTCAATCATCTTTATATTCGGCAGAGATAACAGACGTTTGCGTACTTGAGCTTCAAGTAAAGGACGACTAACCAACAGCAAAATCAGGTCGCTTTGGCTGTTTCGGCATAAATACCCTCCATTACTAAACCAACGCGATTGTTGTAATGGCTGGTTCGGTAGCGCTCCCTGTGCCTCTAATTCTTCTGTGATCCCAGGGAAAAGCTCTTCAAGCACCTCTCTACCCCTCGATAATAGTCCGTGTGCGTGGTGATCTTGGGGTACTCCCTTGCGGTTCTTGCCTGCGTCAGGGAAAATATCGCGCTCCACTACTGTTACTTGCTGGTAATAATCTGCTAATGCCCTTGCTGCCAGCAGTCCACCCATGCTTGCGCCAATCACAATTGCTTGTTGAGCGATTGTTTTCATAATTTGTCCCTCTAGTTCTTCTAGGTCGCAAAGGTGCTAATAATTTATTTGTTTGCAAAACTAAAGTCAGGGGCTTGTACCTTTAATTACGAATTACGTAGCTTGCTTCTTGCCTTCGGCAAGTATTACGAATTAGTAATTATTTTGTCAAACTTCTGCTTCGCTTGATAAAACTTTTGTCACTTCAAAAACTGTATGGGGACTTTTGAAGGTTAGCCGCGCTTCTGGTTTCTGGAGTGCCACCATAGTTTTCACATGTTCGGATTCGTCATCACGGATGTTCACAAACACATCGTATAAATTATCTACCTTGGGACGGCGAAATTCATGACCTGGTGCAGTCTGAACTTCATCAAACATATAGAGGTCGCCATCGCGGTAGAAGTTGATTGCAACCTGGGGCGCTTTTTGAGCTTTCAGTTGGGCTTCATTGGTTTGCAAGTATTCCTCATAGGTGTGGTAGGCATGACCTTCAATCAGTTCCATCAGGTAGTAAGCGTAAGAGGGAAACAACATGTAAATCGGCACAACCACCCAGTAGTAAGCCACAGCAACGTGTTGAGCAATGAAGCGATCAATCCAGAGGCGACCGCCCCCCAGTGATTCCATAATCAACAAATGATGTAATTCGTTCCAAGTTTCAGCAAAGTGAACTTTCAGCAAGTCAGCTTTGCGCCAGTAACCTAACGTCTCGTAAAAATGCAGCACCGATAGATAAGAAAAGTAAGGAACGCGGGCGATGGTTTCCAACATATAAAACCGAGCGTAGGAACGATTTCCGTACACGACATCTACAATGAATACGAAAAAACTGACGATCGCTCTAATCAAAACTTTCATAATGCATTCCTCCAAAATCAGAACAGATTATACCAATTCAAAATTCAAAATTCAAAATTCAAAATTAAGAAAGCCAGATAGAAAAAAGGTTTAGGAGTATATATCTGTCGCATTCTTTTTTTTTATTGGTGTCACTTTATCGGCAAAATTATTGATTGCGAGCAACTTTTGCTAGTCATTGTTGAAGCCATAAGTTCTACTTCCAATATGTAAACGTTTAGGGAAACACAAGTTTGGATGCAGGTGAATGACCCAAGTAAATGTGAGCAGACGATTTCAGCACAATTTCAGAGTAGATAATTTTTTGAATCTCTAAACTAGGGACTCGATTTGCAAGTGTGCGGTAAGCAGTGATTTCTCCTTCAAGGCTAAAGTCAGCATCCGCTACACAGTGGTAATAATCGTGAATTGCCAGGAACGCAAAACCATAAAAAGGATTTGGATAAATCTCGCTATCGTAACTATCAGCCGACACCCAAAGCTGCTGTTGGGCAATATCCGCACACATTTGGGCAGCCCTATGATAGCGCATGTAATTAGAGAACATGGGATTAATTGGAAGTTGTTGGAACTCGCTCATCAGCCAGTCACAGAGTTCTAGTTGAGCTATGTCTGAGATTTCGACAGATTCTCCTTCCAGGTAGAGTTTGGCAAGGGTATCTACTTTAGGTGTCATTGAAATCACCTCTCTTGCAAATTACTGATTTGACGCTTTCGAGATATTACTTCCGCCAGTAGTTATTAGCAGCTGCGATCGTGGCAAACTCTGTTGCAACTGTCTGTCCAACAGCAATCAGCATCATAGCATCATTGCTATATACATCTGGCAGTTGTTTCCGTTTTTCCTCATCCGGTTGAGTAAAGACAGGATATGCAATAGTATCAGGCTTCCTTTGGTTGCCTTCGCCAAAGCAAGCGCTGCATCAAAAACAGCATTGCCATTTGCAAAACGGTCAATTGCAACTAGAATTTTGCTAAACATAGAATCTCCTGAGTTAAACAATTTCTAAATACCAAATGATTGCTGTTTTACAAGGCAAAATCACATCACTTAATTCACCTGCGGTTAGAGAGAGTTCTAGTAAAAGTTCATCTGCTTTAATCATGCAATAGCAGTTCAATCGCTTCTATAAGCTAGCTCATACTTGAAATAGTCTACCGATCGCTCTTCAACAACAAAGACTTTTTTACTAACCAGAATTGCTCGCGTTCTTGTACGTAGACCACTAATTCATTTCAGGTTTTCACTGATGCTATCAAGAGGGTGGGCTGTTTCTCGTAATTCTCGTACTTCTCGTTGTAAAAAGAAGTTGAGGAAGGTACGGATTCCAGTAATCGCTGCAAGTTTTGCCACCGCATCCCACGAGGGGGAAATAGCTGTACCGACAATATCGGCAGCTAATAGAAATTCCAGCGCTAAGGCTAAGACCACTCCCAGTTCTAAACGGATCGTTTCTTGGAGAACCCGATCACGTCTCCAGAAACGCAAGATTTTTCGGAGTGTGAGAATCACAGCCATCGCAACTGTTAAAATTGCAATGCCTTCCAAAAAAACTTTCAAAAACATTGCGAATTCTTGCAATAATCCTTCTGCCAAAAGCGTTAACCCAAAGGTATGTTCTGTACTAGAGGCATCTAAGGTAATGGCTAGCCAATAAACTGACATACCCATCTAGGCTCATTTGTGCAAATGAGGGTGATGCTGGAAATGAGGCAGTTTGACATTTTTGAAAATACTAGGGTAATCAAAAGCGTAACAGAGCTTTCCAGTCAGAACATCCCGTTCGCCTAGTGCGATTAGCCGAAACGCCCCCACGGCGTTGTTTACCGCCGCAGGCATCGCCGCACCCATTGGCGGAGCAATTCCATAAATCCACTGATGATGCCAATTTCCACTTACCAGTGCCGGTGCGAAACTCCGCGCCGGATTGAGACTTGTTCCCGAAATTGGCGCTTCTTGCCATACCATCCCAGCAATTAAGAGCCAGACTACCAAAGGTGTCCAACGCATCAGCCGATGATGACTGACAAAAATAAAAATTGTCAACACTAAGAGAAATGTAATCGTGACTTCTGAGAAAAATACAACCCACAGCGGATAATTCAATCCAGGTAGCGTCATGCCGTTACTAACGCTTCTGGCATAATCTCCCCATAAAGTCACCAGCAGTAACACAGCAGCGATCGCTCCCAGAAACTGTCCAATCACAAAGCCAACAAAATCTCGCAGGTGCATTTTGCCATGTATCCAAAATGCGAGTGAGACAGAAGGATTGATGTGAGAACCACTCAGTTTACCAATGGGAGAAACGGCTACAATCGCTCCACTTCCAGCAAAAATTAGTCCCGTAATCAGTCGCCGAATGCTTGAATCAGGCACAAGCTGTTCTATTGGCAAACCGTGTCCAAGGGACTTCCAACAAATAAAATCCCCAGTGTATAAGAATGATAATCATTATATA
>NZ_CAXTNE010000133.1:0-21233 GCF_964245445.1 uncultured Nostoc sp. | reverse complement strand
GGGCAGGGGAAGAAGAATTATTGATTGATGACCAATGACTAATGACAAATGACTAATGACTAAATTAATTGTGATTTGTGGGGCGACGGCAACGGGTAAATCAGGTTTAGCTTTGGCTTTGGCGATGCGGTTGGGTTCTGTAATTCTGAGTGCTGATTCTCGTCAAGTTTACCGTGAGTTTGATATTGGGACAGCTAAACCAACTGTAGCCGAACAAAAATTGGTGCCACACTATTTAATAGATATCTGCGAACCAGCAGATATGATGACAGTAGCAGACTATCAGCAGCAAACACAAGCCTTAATTGCTTCTGTTGGTGTTACACCACTGTTTCTAGTTGGTGGTACTGGTTTATATATACGTTCTATTGTCCAAGGGATGAAAATTCCGAGAGTTGCACCACAAACAGAATTGCGATCGCAACTTGAATCTCTCGGTCAATTACAACTATATGCGATGTTACAACAAGTTGACCCCGTTGCAGCACAAAAGATTCATGGCAATGATTTAGTGCGAACTTTAAGAGCCTTAGAGGTATATTATGCCACTGGTCATCCAATTTCAGAACAGCAAGGGGAGAATCCGCCAAATTATCCAATTTTGCAAATTGGTTTAGATTGCGATGTTGAAAGGTTGGCTGCTCGTATTCAACAGCGTACTGAACAAATGATAGCAAATGGTTTGGTTGCTGAGGTGGAGAATCTTTGTCAAAAATATGGCGCTGATTTGTCTTTGTTGAATACTTTGGGCTATCAAGAAATTAAGCAATATTTGGCTGGGGATATTTCCTTAGATGAAGCGAAAGAATTAACAATTTTGCATACGCGACAATTTGCCAAGCGACAACGTACTTGGTTTCGAGCATATCCACAAATTCAATGGTTTGAGGCGAACGATCCGGAATTATTAGAGAAGGTTTGGCAGCGTATAAATGAGTTTATAAGTTGCACAAGTTCGTGAGATTTTTTTTGCCCATGTAAAGACGAAAAATTTTTTGCGTCTTTATAGTAAGTGTCCTATAAAGTGTCGGGATCTACGCCCATAGCACGCAGCCTTTCTGCTAGCAATTGGGTACGTTGTTCTGCTTGCTCGGCACGTTCTCGTTCCTGTTCGGCGCGTTCATCTCCAGTCGAGAAAACATTACCATCTTGGTAGCACCAGCGTAACCAAGTATCTTGTCTATCTTCAAATTTACCTTCCCACAAAGTTACACCTAAACCAACTTGTTCTAACCAATTTTCTGAAGTTTCAAAGTAGCGCCTTCCTCTAAGTTCATAAACGCGCAACACTTTTTCTCCTAATTGCTGATTCTGGTCATATACGATGTAGTAACTAGCCCGCATTTGTTCATAAGTTTTCAGCTTTTTGCCAAGTTCATCACCTTCTTTATTAGAGACAATTTCGAGGACAACTTCTGGAGGTTTGCCAAAACGCCAAACCATATAACAACGATTTTGTTTTTCCCACCAATTTTGAGGTACTTGCACATCTAAGCTGAGAAAAACGTCAGGTACAATTGCGGGTTGACCGTCTGTATGGTAAATACCGACATTAGCTGCTGCTAAAAAAGTCTGCTGCTGTAGAGTACTGTAAAGAGAGCCAACCAAGAGACGTTGTTGTTTTTCAGAAGCAAAATTGTCCACAGGTGTATCATCTTCAGTGACTAGCTGGTTGGCATCTGGCACATAGTAATCATCATCATTGATTAGTAGAACTTGCTGAACCATGATTTTATCCAGTATTTAAGAGCGTTATTTCTAGGTTAGTTGATAGAGGATAAGAGAGTACTTAGCACCAAGGATGCTGTTATCAGGTAATTTGTGCCAAAATCTACACAAAGTGGTCTCTAGCATCTGCATCATGATTGGATATATACTGCGACAGCGTTACAAGATTGTAAATAAATTGGGAGCAGGTGGGTTTGGGGAAACCTATTTGGCTGAATACCCACAGGATTTACCTGTCAGCCCCAAGTATAAATGTGTCATTAAACGGTTGGTCAGACCCCCGACACCAGACTTAGATACAGAAGAAAGGTTTAAGAAAGAAGCAGCAATTCTATTCAAATTGGGTAAGGAACATCCACAAATTCCTGAACTGTATGACTTTTTCGAGGTAAATAGAGAATTTTATCTTGTTCAGGAATTTATTGAAGGACATGACCTGAGTAACGAAATCATTTCAGGAAAACCCTGGAGTGAAGCTGATGTAATTCAACTTTTACAAGAAATTTTAGAGGTGTTAGCTTTTGTCCATCAACATAATGTGATTCACCGAGATATTAAGCCATTGAATTTGATGCGGCGATATTTGGATAATAAGCTTGTCCTCATAGACTTTGGAGCAATCAAAGAAATAAGCACATTTAAAATCAATATTCAAGGGCAAATCAGCAGCACAATTACCATTGGTACTCGTGATTATATGCCAAGTGAGCAATGGGAAGGGCATCCTCAGCTTTGCAGTGATATATATGCTTTAGGAATGACAGCAATCCAAGCTTTGACTGGATTAACGCCACAACAACTGCCGAAATTTAAGACTTTAGAATTAAGATGGCGCGATTATGCTCAAATTAACAATGGACTAGCCAATTTTTTAACAAAAATGGTACAACGTGATTTCCGCCAGCGATATAAAAATGCAGATGAGGCATTGCAAGCTTTAAAACTGGCTTTATTCAATTCACAATCATCTGTTACCTCAGTAAGAATGCAAGCTCTCAAGCAAACTCAACTAAGACTAAAATCGCCTGTCTCTTCACCAAAATATCGTTTTGCAAACCTAGCTCAACTAGCTTTACAATTATCTGTTGCCTCACTAAAATTGGTCAAAATTGGTAATAAATATGGTTATGTTGATCAGGCAGGGAAGTTAGTTATTCAAGTGCAGTTTGACATAGCTCGCGACTTTTCTGAAGGATGGGCAGCAGTTAATATTGGTGGAAGGGAGAGCTTATTTGGTGGTGGAAGTGGTGGCAAGTGGGGCTATATTGACAAAAGCGGTTCTTGGGTAATTAATCCTATGTTTGATATGGCTTTTTCTTTTAGGGATGGGCAAGCAAAGGTCGAAATTGGTGGGCAAGAGCGGATTATCGACAAAACAAGCATGTTTATTGATTAATAGTTTGTCAAGCTTTAAGCACTAATTTGCAATTGATATGATTATTATTTATTGATATCGCTTAAATGTATATCCTCCATTAATAAATATAAGTGATGCGATCGCGTCCTCTCCACCCATCCAAATTATTGCTAAAGATGAGTGCGATCACACTTACTTACTCTACATCAAATGCGTAGACGCAAACCAGCTTGTCGTCATAGACCGCTTTTTACTCACTCTTAGCTGCTATTCTTACAACAATAGTAATTAATGCGTCCCAAAAAAGCCTGCAATCCTCTATACATCTACCTTGAACTTTAAAAAACTATGCTTACCCAAGATAAAAAACAACGCAACTGGAAACCCATTCTCAAAGCATTCGAGGCTGTCCTTGGCAAAAATGGTGTGGTGCAACGCCGCGAAGAACTCATTACCTATGAATGCGATGGTTTAACTGGTTATCGCCAACGTCCGGCTGTAGTGGTGTTACCCAGAACTACAGAACAAGTTGCCCAAATTGTGAAAATATGCAACCAATACTCTATCCCCTTTATAGCACGCGGCTCTGGCACTGGTCTATCTGGCGGCGCTTTACCATTAGAAGATTCTGTTTTAATTGTCACTTCCTTAATGCGGCAAATCCTCAGCATTGATTTGGAAAATCAACGGACAGTTGTACAACCAGGGGTGATTAATAGTTGGGTAACACAAGCTGTAAGTGGTGCTGGTTTTTACTACGCTCCTGATCCTTCCAGTCAAATTATCTGCTCTATCGGGGGCAATATTGCCGAAAATTCTGGTGGCGTACATTGTCTCAAATATGGTGTCACTACTAACCACGTTTTAGGATTAAAAATTGTCACGCCAGAAGGGGAAATTATCGATTTAGGTGGACAAATTCCAGAAATGCCTGGTTATGATTTAACAGGTGTGTTTGTTGGTTCCGAAGGTACTTTAGGAATTGCTACAGAAATTACTTTGCGAATTCTCAAAAGTGCAGAATCAATTTGTGTGCTGTTGGCAGATTTTACTAGCATTGAAGCTGCCGGAGCAACTGTTTCTGACATCATCAGCGCTGGAATTATTCCTGGTGGTATGGAAATGATGGATAACTTCAGCATCAATGCAGTTGAAGATGTTGTAGCAACTAATTGTTATCCCCGCGATGCTACTGCCATTTTGCTAATAGAAATTGACGGTTTAGAAGTGGAAGTTGCAGGAAACAAGCAGCGAGTTATTGAAATTTGTAAAAAGAATGGTGCGCGAAATGTCACTTCTGCTACTGACCCAGAAACCAGATTGAAGTTATGGAAAGGACGTAAAGCCGCTTTTGCTGCGGCTGGGCATCTAAGTCCAGATTATTATGTACAAGACGGTGTAATTCCTCGGACTCAGTTACCTTATGTTCTGCACGAAATTAAGACATTAAGTGAACAATACGGTTATCGTGTTGCTAATGTATTTCATGCTGGCGATGGCAATCTTCATCCGTTAATTCTTTATGATAATTCTGTGCATGGAGCATTAGAGCAAGTAGAAGAAATGGGTGGAAAAATTCTTAAACTTTGTGTCCAGGTTGGTGGTAGTATTTCGGGTGAACATGGCATCGGTGCAGAGAAAAAGTGCTATATGCCACAGATGTTTAGCCAAGTTGATTTAGAAACTATGCAATGGGTGCGGCAAGTTTTTAATCCTAAAGGGTTAGCAAATCCTGAAAAGATATTCCCCACGCCACGAACTTGTGGTGAAGCAGCAAATGCATCGGCACTCAAGCAATTTGAAGGTGTGGAAAGATTTTAAAAATCAAGAAGTCAGGAATCAGAATTCAGTAGTCAGCCGTTAACAGTTAAGAGTCATAATTTATCATGTTTTGGTATCCTTAAGTATATTTCTAACCAAAATTGGCTCTGGATTATTGCAAATATTCTGAATTCTGATTTGTGACTCCTGAATTTTGAATCATCATTTCTTTATATAATCCGGAGGATTATAACTTTATTTTGTAGTTATATATATTCCGATCGCACTAGGTCACGCTTACAAATGAATCGGGTTGTTCGCCGTTATGTTTCTTACTTACTGTGTTTGGGATTAGTAGCCACTTTAACAGTTTTTTCACTCTTTTCAGTCTCTTCACTGCCAGTTTATTCCCAAAATGTAAGTCCTTTAACTACAGAAATTCGCGGCGTTTGGCTAACTAATGTTGGTAGTGGTGTACTATTTCTCCCTTGGGGTATTAACCGTGCTATAAATCAATTATCGGCTCTCAACTTTAATACAATTTATCCTGTAGTTTGGAACCGAGGACATACTTTTTATAAAAGTGCAGTAGCCAAAATAACTACAGGCTCAGAAACTCAACCTTTGCTTAACTTCATGCATGGTGGACAGGATGTTTTAACAAAGATAGTAACACTTGGTAAAAATAAAGATTTGAGAGTCATTCCCTGGTTTGAATACGGATTCATGACACCGCATTATTCACAATTAGCAAGGCGTTATCCCGATTGGTTGACAATTGGGCAAAAAGGTATAAAGTCTACTCAAGATGCCCCACCAGAAGAAATCGACAATATTTTAGTAACTAAGCTGGCCTGGTTGAATCCTTTACATCCGCAAGTGCAAGAGTTTATTCAAGAGCTAATTTTGGAAGTAGTCAGGGATTACGATGTAGATGGTATTCAGCTTGACGACCATTTTGGGATGCCTGTACAGTTCGGGTACGATCGCTTCACTATTGAACTCTACCAGCAAGAACATCAAGGCAAAAGTCCCCCAACCGATCCTTTTAACTCAGAATGGATGCGGTGGCGGGCAGATAAAATTACTGATTTTATGGCAGAAATCTACCAAGCTGTCAAGGCGGTTAAACCCAAAGTTAGAATATCTTTATCTCCTAACAATCAAGCTTTTGCCTACAAATACTATTTGCAAGATTGGGAAAATTGGGTAAAAAAAGGTTTAGTTAATGAGTTAATTTTGCAGGTATATCGAAATGATAAAAAGTCTTTTATCGCTCAACTAGAACTTCCATCTATAAAATTGGCTCAAAGTATAATTCCTGTAGGTATTGGGATATCAACAGGAACCTTCAGAAATCCGGTAAAAATGGCACAAGTTAGAGAACAGGTTCAGGTAGTGCGCGATCGCAATTTTGATGGTATCTCCTTTTTCTACTGGGAGAGTCTGTGGGGTTACATCGTACCGGAATCACCCCAACAGCGACGCAAAGGTTTTTTTGAAATGTTTAATGCAAAAACTGTCAGATTATTACAAACAAAGAAACTTTGATGCCATTCGCGCCTAAAAATACTAGATTTGGCTTTACATTGCTGTGGACTTTAGCTACTTTTGGCGGATTTTTATTGAGTTTACTCTTTATTGAAGTCGGTGAAAAGCCAGATATTGGAGTAATAGAGGCGGCTATCGGCGGATTTGCGATCGCACTTCCTCAAGGTTGTCTTCTCAAAAAACCTATATTTTGTATCAGGTGGATTTTGTCAAGTCTTTTGGGTTGGAGTATCATCACCGCTATCGGTATTGGTGCGGTGGGTTGGATAGTACCTAGCACTCAGATTTTTCCTGTGAGAATCCTGTCTGGGACGGTTTATGGGGCACTTGGCGGCTTGGGGATTGGATTGGCACAATGGTTAGCAATTCCCCAGCCTATGGCGTGGCGATGGATATTTGTCTCTTCGGCAAGTTGGGCTGTTGCTGTCCCTGTGGGTTCTGCTGTAGGGATGATCTTACATCGCTTGATGCAGTTATTCTTAGGCGAAGTCATGGGATTAGCTATTACTTGGCTGCTGGTTGGTATTCTCACTGGAATGAATGCTCACAAGTTGCGATGCCTGCGGCGGGCTACGCCTACGTAAGTTCCCATTCCCCGCTCCCTTTATTAAAAATTGTAAATTTAATTGATGTATACTGATGCTTGCACTTAGATATATGCAAGAATCTTGAAAAACTGTTAAAAATCAACTTCATTAAGTTTGCCCTAACCTGCAAATGTATTTTCGCCTTCAAAAAGCAGGATTTGTTAAGCTGACTTTTATTAGCTTTCCTAGATTTCTGACAAGAAGTAGAGAAAGATTCAAATTTCGATGAGCAACAGCTGACAATACTTTGCCATAGGCGCTAAAGTGCATCTACTACAAGCGTAACGACAAGAGAGCGCCTAGAAGAGTCAGTAATACCAGACAGGGACTCTCGTATGAATATAAATCCAACGGAATCAACTATGGAGTTGACAAAATTATCACCACCTCAGATTCTCTTCGGCACAGAAGTAGATGAGAAAAGCAGTAGTGAGCAGTTTATACTGAGCATGTACGATTCTGTGCAAGCATCAATATTTGTAGTTGATGTTCTGGAGGACGGAGATTTTCGATATGTGGCACTTAATCCTACTTATGAGCGGTGGATAGGCATTCGCTCAGATGATCTCCGGGGCAAAAAACCAGAAGATATTCTCTCCCCCATCGATGCTGCTAAAGTGCGTCAACATTATGCTGAATGTGTGCTATTTGGCAAAACTATTTCTTACGAACAATGTTTGCAATTCCAGGGGGTTCAGACTTGGTGGAATACGACTCTCACGCCGCTAAGGGATGCTAACTCCAGGATTTATCGACTGATTGGTACTAGTAGCAATATCACCCCTGTCAAGCAAGCAGAACAGGCAGTTGGACTCCAGGTTGAACGGGAACAACTGCTAGAAGCGATCGCAGGACGAATTCATCAATCTGTAGAATTTGAGACAATTCTGCATCAGACAGCAATTGAACTGCGGCAGTTTTTGAATTGCGATCGCGTCCTCATTTATCGCTTCGAGGCTGATGGCAGTGGCGTAATCATTGCCGAATCAACTGTGGCTGCGAGTGATCCCCTGTTGGGAAAAAACATCACCGATCCCTGCTTCAGTGGCAAACATCAAGAACACTACGGGCGAGGTTGCATTCAAGTTGTCGAGGATATTTATGCAGCTGGGTTACATCCTTGCCATATAGATTTTCTGGCATCTTTGCAGGTGAGAGCCAATCTAGTCGTGCCGATTTTTAAAGAGCAAGATATGTGGGGGCTATTGATTGCCCAGCATTGCCACCAATCGCGTCAATGGCAGCAAATAGAAACCGATTTACTCAAACAGTTGGCAACTCAAATCGGCACTGCTGCTGAACAGGCAGAACTTCGTCAGCAGTTCAAGGATCTCAAAGCAAAGTTGGAGTTGCAAAAACAGAAGCATAAAAATCAGTTGCAGCAGGTGCGAAACTTTGAAGCCTTGGTGCGACGCATGACAGAAAAAATCCGCGACAGTCTGGATGAAACTCAGGTGTTGCAAACAGTGACTCAGGAATTAGCAGAGTTACTCAACCTTGACCGTTGCCAAATCGAACTCTATAGCACCTGTCAAACTCTGGTTACTATTTCTTACGAGTACAGCATTAACCTACCTCGGTGTCAAGGATTGACTAAACAGATTACAGACCGACTTGAAGTTTATCAGCCACTGTTGCAAAAACAACCTTTGCAATTTTTGGAAATTGTGCCGGCATGGCAACCAAAATTGTTGGTTATGTCCCAGATGGCTTGTCCAATTTTCGATACTCAAGGGATTTTAGGAAACATTTGGTTGACAAGACCATCACAAGAGGCATTTGATGAATTTGAAATTGAGCTAGTGCAGCAGGTAGCAAATGAATGTGCGATCGCTATTCGTCAAGCCCAACTTTACCAACAAACCCAGGCACAGGTTAAAGAATTAGAAAAATGCGATCGCCTCAAAAACCAATTTCTCAGAAACCTGTCCCAAGAACTGCGGACACCAATAACTAGCATCAGCCTTGCAGTCCAAACCCTTGAAAGTGTCCTCACACCAGAAGAAATATTAGATATAGAAATAGTTCCACAACTCTTGCAGATTCTCCATAACGAGTGTGCCCGAGAAAGCAAGTTAATTAACGATTTACTCACACTCACATATCTAGAAGCCGAACCCGATCCCCCAACTTTGATTGCCATTGACTTACAAAGCTGGCTTAACCCCATTGTCGAGTCTTTTCGAGACCTCACTAGTTGCCAGCGACAGCAGTTAAACCTGAGTGTTGATCCCGCACTCCCGCTTTTAGAGACAGATATCACAGATATGGAGAGGATTATCACCGAACTACTCAACCATGTCTGCAAATATACCCCAGCAGGTGAGTCTGTTACAGTCTCTGCTCACCTGAGAGAGGACGCAGTAGAGCTTAATATTAGCAATTCTGGACTAAAGCTTACCAGCAACGAACTGTCACGGATATTTGAGCCTTTCTATCACCTTTCCAAACATGATCCTTGGAAACATAGCGGCACTGGATTGGAATTGGCATTAGTGCAGAAAATGGTCAGACATTTAGGCGGCTCAATTTATGTAGAGAGTGGAGCCGGTCAAACCACCTTCACCATCAAATTCCCGCTTTAATTAGTTTTTTGGCACTGTACTAGCTAAATTGTCAGAAGTCTGCTATGATGGTTATTCGTGCGGGTGACTAGCTCAACGGTAGAGCAGTAGACTCTTAATCTATTGGTTGCGGGTTCAAATCCCTCGTCACCCATCCTTTCCAGCCCTCCACAATTTACCCTTGCCTAAACCTTGCCTAAACCGAGCAAGTGCCAACCTCTGAAAGCCGCTATTTTAGAGGATAAATACCAATAAAGCTTTGACTAATTTAACTAAAAATCCCTTCTTACCTCTTAGCAGTCAAGTGGAATATATTGCTTGTCCACTGGACAGTTAGAATGTGAGGAAAACCGACTTTTGTCTTTATTAAAACTTGTGTATATGAGGCTCTTGCTAGATTATGACTGCACGAAGTTCTATTCCAACTTCCAAATCTAATACAGCTTATATTGCTCGTGCTTGGGATACGCATAAAGAATTAGAATAAACAGAAAAATGGGGATTTTATCAGTTTTTTTATTTAACGATTTGTGGACATATTGAGAGCATCCTCTCTTTAGTCATCAAAGCAAGACTTTCTTCCATAAAAAACTTAATACAGTGGGATAATATTCCCCAACGTAATTCTACAGAAAATAATATTCTCACTTGGTATGACCAAAAAATTGTTGTTGAATCTCTCATAAAAATTATTTCGGCGATTGAAAATGAAACTGAAAATGCACCTATTAATAAGCTTATTGAGCTTTACAATACAAAAATATTTGATAAAAAATTAAGTCAATTGATAGGTAATGAACTTAATGAAGATTTACTTGCTGTGGCTTAACTACGTAATTTATAGCGATATCTACGATGGTCACTGAGCTTATCGTACCACTTCGTGGAAACAAGCTACGCGCAGCGTCTCGTAGTAAGTGCGGGCTACGCCTACGCGAAATTTGACTGCAAACTGAAGCATTTTTAGCAAGACAGGCAAGATTTCACAGCCTTCTCCCAATTCTTCAACTATATTGTGTTAAACCCTTCGGTTAAACTATTACTAAAGCACTCTAAAGTTTTTTATGACTCAATCACCAGTAAAAACTCTCTATGTAACAGACTTTGCATTATGGATTGAGCAGACTGTCAATAGCTTAAAATCCCAAGATTATAGCAATGTAGACTGGGAAAACTTAATTGAGGAGATAGAAGGATTGGGGAGGAGAGATAGACGGGAATTAGAAAGTCGTTTGACAACTTTATTTGAACACGCCTTAAAACGGAATTATGTAAATTTACCAGAATGTTATGGCGGTTGGGAAGCAACAATTAGCCGCACACAGCAGGAATTAAGTCGTATTCTTCGAGATTCCCCTAGTCTGCGTAATTATTTATTAACTATATGTAATGAATGTTATCAAAATGCACATAAAAACATGGGTAAGGAATATGAAACAAAATTTCCTGACAATTGTCCTTTTCCTAATGATGTAGAAACATTATTGAATGAAAGCTTTTGGTGTTGTTAAAAACCTATAGTCATTAGTTTTCGGTCATATCTGCATCTATTTTAGCTGAGAGATTGTCTCACCCAGAGGCACAAAAGCGCAGAGAAAATTTTGTGCTTTATTTACTTAAAAAAATATGGAAATCAGAAAAATTTGCGTGATTGGGGCTGGAATTAGCGGTCTGGTAACAGCTAAAACGTTTGTCGAAGAAGGCTACGACGTTACTGTATTCGAGAAACAAAAAGGACTTGGTGGTGTTTGGGAAAAATCTCGAAGTTACCCAGGATTAACAACCCAGAGTACGGGCGACACATATAGTTTTTCTGACTATCCCATGCCTACATCCTACCCAGAGTGGCCGACAGCAGAGGATATGCAGAATTACCTAAATTCATACGCCCAGAATTTTGGAGTTCTTGAGAGAATTCGCTTCCAAACGGAAGTTACTAATGTTTACCGAAAAACTGGAGAACTACTAGGATGGGTAGTTACCATCAGAGTGAAGGAAGGTAATGGGGGTGAGACAAAAGAGGAAAAGCACGAATTTGACTTTGTGCTAGTGTGCAATGGAATATTTAGTTTCCCTAATTTACCTTCTTTGCCTGGTAGAGAGGAGTTTGTTGCATCTGGAGGACGAGTACTCCATTCTACTGAGTTTAACGATGCTTCAATCATTGAGGGTAAGCGGGTAGTTGTAGTGGGTTTTGGCAAATCTGCCTGCGACATTGCGACTTTGGCGGCAAACATAGCCAAAGAATCCACCCTTGTCTTCCGTCAACCTCTGTGGAAGGTTCCTAGATTTTTCTTGGGTTTAGTAAACCTGAAGTATATTTTATTAACCCGCTTTTCAGAAGCTTGGTTCCCCTACCGTCAGATGGGACGGATTGAAAGATTGCTGCACACTCTGGGTAAGCCACTAGTGTGGGCTTTTTGGCGCACTAACGAGATGGTACTGCGCCTGCAATTCGGTCTTGATAGCTGCGGGATGTTACCCGAACAACCGATGAATCAGGCTAACTGTCAAGTTACTATAGCTCCTCCAGATTTCTTCAAGTACGTACACTCTGGTAAAATTCAGGGAATTAAAACTAGCATCGCCAAGTTTATCCCTGATGGTGTGGAATTAGCCAATGGTCAGCAGTTGCAGGCAGATATAGTAATTTTTGGTACAGGATTTAACCAGGAACTTCCCTTTCTCGAAAAAGAATATCGCCGACAGATAATCGATGAAGACGGTAATTTTAACCTTTACCGTTATCTGATTCATCCTAATATTCCACAGATGGGTTTTGTTGGCTATAACAGCAGTTTCTATTGTCAGTTGACATCAGAAGTTAGTGCTTGGTGGCTGCTGGAGTATATCAAAGGCAACTTGTTATTGCCTTCGCCTTCAGCAATGTATCAAGAAATGGCAGCAGATATGGATTGGATGAAAACTCAATACAATAATGTTGTAGCGAAGGCGACATGCATCTCCTGGTTTTCCTTGCGTTATACTGAGCAACTCATGGAAGATATGGGTGCAAATAATCAGCTTGGTGTCTGGAAGGAAATTTCACAGATTATGATGCCTGTGGATTCATCCCTCTACAACAAACTTCGACAGGAATTAAAGTTGCAAAGATTGAGAAATATCAATGATTCTTCTAACCAATTAACCGAATCATTGTGATACCAATTCACAATTCGCAATTCGCAATTCGCAATTAAAAAACTTAGAGATACCAAGCCTTTCAGGGCTTACATCTGTTTCATAATTTTAGTGAATTGGTATGAGTTGAAAACAGGCGGTTAAACTGACTCCACTGAGGAAGCACCGAAACGATAGCCTTTGCCGTAGACTGTGTGAATTAGCGTAGTTTCTCTACCTACCTCAATCTTACGGCGCAGCAAACGAATTAATGCCGCGATTACATTACTACTGGGTTGTTCTTCCTCTTGCCACAAATTTTCCATAATCTGGGCATGAGTCATTAGTTGCCCAGTGTGTTCCATAAAATATTGCAGTAACTGGCTTTCTTTTTGCGAAAGTTCAATTATTATTCCTTGGCGATAAGCTACTTGATTTTCACAATCAAGTTCTAAATCAGCGACGGTTAAACGTCCCGTAGTGGTTTCATAGGTTTGGGAACCGGAACGACGCAATAAAGCACGGACTCTTGCTAGTAACTCCCGCAGTTCAAAAGGTTTAACTAAATAGTCGTCAGCACCAGCATCTAAACCTTGTACGCGGTCATCTAGAGTATCCTTGGCTGTGAGAAACAGCACGGGAGTAGTTTTGCCTTGGCGTCGCAATTGCTGACAAATCTCTAACCCGGTTTTTCCTGGGAGCATCCAATCTAAAATTAGTAGGTCATAACTGCCTGTTTGTGCATGTTCGTTGCCACTTGTGCCATCGTAAGCGGCCTCCACAATGTAACCCTCACGAGTTAATAAGCGACTCAAGGGTTCAGTTAGTTCAACTTCATCATCAACTAATAAAATTCTCATGCTGCTTGTGGTAAGCATATAGAGATATTCTCAATATTATTCAACTGCTGGGACGCCAAGGATACTAAAAAAAGAATGCTGACTGTTGCATTGCCAAAAGGGGAACTCCTTAAAAATAGCATCCGCCTGCTACAATCTGTCGGGTTAGATTTTAGTGCTTTTTTAGATTCAGGAACTCGCCAACTTCAAATTCCTGACACTAAGGGAGTTGCAAAAGCTTTGTTGGTGCGGGCGCAGGATGTGCCTGTTTATGTGGAATATGGTCAGGCACAACTGGGTGTTGTCGGCTACGATGTGCTGCGGGAGAAGCAGCCGCAAGTTGCCCACTTGGTGGATTTGCAGTTTGGGCATTGTCGAATGTCGGTGGCGGTAAAAGCATCCAGTTTTTACCGATCGCCGCTACATTTACCACCGCATGGTAGAGTTGCTTCCAAGTATGTCAATTGCGCTCGTGAATATTTCCACAGTCTAGATTTACCTGTGGAAATAGTACCGTTGTATGGTTCAGTTGAACTAGGCCCGATTACTGGAATGTCAGAAGCGATCGTGGATTTGGTTTCTACAGGGCGGACTTTGCGCGAAAATGGTTTGATTGAAGTTGCTACTCTCTATGAAAGCACGGCGCGGTTGATTGCTCATCCTTTGAGTTACCGTCTGAACACGGGTAATTTAAGTGATGTGATTGCCAAGCTGCGAGAAGCCGTTTTGCTAGAGGTCTAATAGTAGTGCTGTCAAGGTGACGCAATTCACGGTTTATCAAATAGCCCAAAGAAACCTCACCCTGGTTTTGCTTGTGCAAAACCTGTCCCTCTCCTTAGTAAGGAGAGGGATATCCGTCAGGACAAGGTAAGGTTTTAATAAGGTACTTCCAAAGAATAAATTGTCCCAAAAAATTAATTTCTAAGCATTTCATTAATAATGATAATTATGATCCGTTTCTGGGATGTTTTATTTTTTGGAAGTCCCTAACGAGAGTCTTTTAGTAGTTAAAAGGCACTACTGAGAAAGAGAAAATCTGTGTCTGTTAAGGTTCGGATGAATAAGCCAAAAGTGCGTTAGGCAACGCCGGAATAAAATCAACTGTAATTCACAATTGCAGAAAATTTAGGTTTCGTCTAATGGTGCTTTAGGTTTCTTCTCGAAAATCTGGATACCAGCGTCAAGGACTTCAAAAGCATTCCTCAAACGGGGGGCCAAGTTTACCAGAGATAGACCCAGCCCAGTTGGGTAATTGAGCAACACTAGCTTATGCAAGTTAAATGTAAAACAGCTTACCTGAAAAATGCTGTAATATAGAAATGTACGTAAAGCAAAAACTTATTGCATTTGTATAAGCAGACGTTGTCGTTGTAAGTTGTAAAGTTTGCAACGCTAAAAGATATTTATCTTTTGACATATTGGGACTAGTTTAAAGCGACTCTCAAGCTGCCATCAGTTGCTTTTCAAAGCATGATTGTGGATTAGAGAGTTTTAATGTCTGTATCTAACCAACCTCATCGACCAACAACAAATCAGCTACTCCTAGCTCTTTCTGAACCAGAGTATCAACGCCTAGTTCCCCACCTAGAGCGAGTCGAACTTGAATTGAAGCAAGTCCTCTACAAAGCTGGCGAACCAATTACACACGTCTATTTTCCCGAGCAGTCAATGGTTTCTTTGGTCATTAACCAGTCAGGTGGCTCGACCGTCGAAGCAGGTATAGTAAGCAATGACGGCATGGTAGGGATTTCGGTAATTTTGGGCAGCAACACTACAACCACAACCGCGGTTGTACAGATTGCAGGCAGTGGTATGAGGATGAAGAGTGAGCATCTAGTTGCCGAGTTCAACCGGGTTAGAGAGCTTCATAGTTTGCTGTTGCGTTATACACAAACGCTGTTAACCCAGGTTACACAAACACTTGCTTGCAACAGCTTCCACACTATAGAAAAGCGACTTGCCCGTTGGCTGCTCTTGGTATCTGATCGTATGCAATCAGATACATTTGTGCTGACTCAGGAATTTCTCGCCCAGATGCTGGGTTGTCGCCGCACTGGTGTTACGGAGGTAGCAGGCGCGTTCAGTCGAGCAGGAATAATTAGCTACAGCCGTGGAAATATTAACATCTTGAATCGGTCAGACTTGGAAAATACATCTTGTCAATGCTATGGCATTACTAAAAACGAGTATAAGCAATTGCTAGGTGTATAGAGCTAGCTGTAGCCCTATTTCTTGTCAGTGGCTTTCTCAAACCAAAATACATTAGATCGCTTTATTCCCTTTTCCTGATCTAGTAGACTTCTAAACCTAAAAGAGAATAAAGCGAACGCCTGCAATTCGAGCGTAAGCTTATAAGCACAGTTCTATGTCCGAAACCGGACAGACTTCTGACGTTGAGCGTTGTAAACTTGAGATTTGGATGTTTACGCTATTACTACTCAAGGAAAGTGAAACTTCAACACGGGGGTTATGGAGAGATTGGGAAAAGTTTCAGAGTTAGTGCAGCAATCAATAGGAAATTCTATCAAGCGTATATTAATTTGTGATGATATCGCTGATAACTGTTTTCTGCTTGAAGCAATTTTGCAAGCTGAGGATTACAAGATAGAAATCGTTAATTCTGGTGCAGAGGTGTTGAACAAGATTGAAACTGACCCGGAAGTGCCTGACTTGCTATTAGTAGATGTGTTAATGCCACAAATAGATGGATACGAAGTTGTTCGACGTATCAGACAGTCGAAGAAATTTGAATTTATTTCTATTTTGTTGGTAACATCTTTCGATAAAGATGATGCTAAATTGGCTGACGATATAAAGATTGATGGATTTATCCAGAAACCCTTTGATCTAGATGCAGTAATTGCTCAAGTGCGAACAATTTTAGACTAGACCCAAAAGGGCGATCGCGTCGCGCACAGAGAACTGTACAAAACCGAACAGACACCCGACGTTAAGCGTTTATAAATTTGAGAATTGGATGTTCACGCTATTAGGGACTTTTAAAGAATAAATTGTCCCAAAGAATTAAAGGAACTCCAAAAAATAAATTATCCCAATTTCTAGACTCAACACAACTGTTCCTCCCCCAGCTAAGAGCTCCCCTGCCCTAAATGCGTACCCCTTTGGGGATCTTGCTACGCGTAGCGTCCCGCAGGGATGGGATATTTTTTTAATTGGAAGTCCCTAATCTCTGGACAGTTAATCAATAATGATAGTCATGTTTACATTGGGATTAGTGCGATGTTTACGACGGGCTATTCGGCGTCGCAATAACTTTCCGATGTACACAGGGAATAGCTTACTCTAAGCATCACTCAAAATTTAAACAGGCTTTCCTGAACAGCCAGAGGCGGGGAAAAGACTAAGAATTGTTAAAAAGATTAAGCTATTCTTAAGATAGCCAGTCTGTTTACGAATATTATATTTCTCTTTATTATTAAGAAAAGTTAATGAAAGCTGGACAAATTGATACAGAAATGGCAAGGTTAGAAGCCCTCCGCCAGTATCAAATTCTTGACACCGAACCGGAAGAAGCTTACGACAATCTTGCTCAGTTAGCGGCATTTATTTGTGGTACATCCATCTCCTTGGTAAATTTCATTGATGAAAACCGTCAATGGTTTAAGGCAAAAGTAGGTTTAGATGTATCAGAAATGCCCCGGTGTGTTGGGTTATCTTACCTTTGCCAAGAGCGGCGTAATGTTGTGGTGATTCCTGATACCCTAGCTGATGAAACATTAGCAAATAATGCGGTAGTGACTGGCTATCCATATATACGGTTTTATGCAGGTGTACCCTTAATTACTCCCAAGGGAGATATGCTGGGAACTCTGTGTGTAATTGACCAAGCCCCAAAAGAATTGAGCCAAAAACAAGTGGAGGCGCTTGTAGCTCTGAGCCGTTTGGTAATCGACCAATTAGAACTCAGGCGTCATGTAAGTGAGGTATTTCAAGTTACCGAGAAGCTCGTGGCGTATGAGCAAGCAGCACACACCGAGTCAGAATCGGCGAGAATCCGCATTGCTAATTTGCTAGAGAGCATCACTGATGCGTTTTTTGCCTTAGATAAAAAGTGGCGATTCACCTACATTAATGGTCAAGCAGAACTACTCTTGCAAAAAACCCAGAATGAATTATTAGGTCAAAGCATCTGGGAGGTATTTCCAGAACTCATAGACACAACATTCCATCGTGAGTATCACAGGGCAATGTTAGAACAGGTGAGTGTGGAATTTGAGGAGTTTTATCAGCCACTAAACTGCTGGCTTCAAGTCCACGCTTATCCTGCAAAAGACGGCTTGTCTGTTTATTTCCAAGACATTACTGAACGACGGCGAACAGCAGAAGCACTACGAGAGAGTGAAGAACGTTGGCAATTAGCATTAAATGGTAATAATGATGGTATTTGGGATTGGAACCTCAAGACTAATGAAGTGTTCTTCTCAAATCGGTGGAAGGAAATGCTCGGTTATAAAGACCACGAAGTTTCCAACGCTTGGGATGAATGGACAAAACTAATCCACCCCGATGAGCAAGATTGGGTACTTCAAGCTTTTCAAGACCACTTTGCCAAGAAAACGCCGTTTTACGTCTGTGAATATAGAGTCCAATGCCAAGACGGCAGCTATAAATGGATTCTAGATCGAGGACAGGCACTTTGGGACGCATCAGGTGATATAGTGCGGATGGTGGGTTCTTATACAGATATCACAGATCGCAAGCAGGCAGATGAGGAATTAAAGCGGCAGAATTGGCGATCGCAATTATTTGCTGAAGTCACCCTGAAAATTCGAGAATCTTTACAAATAAACGAAATCCTCCAAACTACAGTTACTGAGGTACAAAAACTACTACAAGCTGACCGAGTTTTAATTTTTCAACTAGAGTCTGATGGTTCGGGAACAGTAGTGCAAGAGGCGGTGCTACCTGGTTGGCCGGTAATTTTGGGAAGAAATATTTTTGACCCCTGCTTTAAAGAAGAATACATAGAAAGATATCGCCAAGGAAGAGTGAGTGCAATGGAAGACGTTGAAACCGCTCACATTCAACCATGCCATCGAGAATTTCTTCAGCAGTTTGCTATCAAGGCTAACCTCGTAGTGCCAATTATGGTCAGGGACAGCATTTGGGGCTTGTTGCTGGCTCATCAATGTGCTGCACCTCGACGGTGGAATAACTTTGAGACGGAGTTGTTAAAGCAATTAGCTAACCAAATTGGGATTGCTTTATCTCAAGCGCAACTATTAGAAAAAGAAACCCAGCAAAGTCAAGAACTTGCTCGTTCCAATGCGGAATTGGAACAGTTTGCTTATGTAGCTTCCCATGACTTGCAAGAGCCATTGCGGATGGTAACGAGTTATTTACAACTACTAGAGCGAAGATACAAAAATCAATTAGATAGCAATGCCGATCAGTTTATCAACTACGCAGTAGATGGGGCGCGGCGGATGCAGACCCTAATCAATGATTTGTTGAATTATTCTCGCGTCAGCACCCGTGGACAGCCCTTTCTACCAGTAAATTGTAGCGTTGTCTTAGAACAGGCGATCGCTAATCTGCAAATTGCGATCGCTGATAGTAAAGCAATTGTCACTTACGATCTTCTACCTGAAGTAATGGCTGATGTTACCCAATTGATACAAGTATTTCAAAACCTGATTGGCAATGCAATCAAATTTTGCCGTCATCAGCAGCCACAAATTCACATCGGAGTAGCGAAGCTAGATGCAAATCCAGACGGGGAAAGTTTAAATGTTATCCCGTCGGTAGATGAATGGTTGTTCTGGGTACGCGATAATGGTATTGCTTTGGAATCCCAGTATGCTGAACGTATTTTTATAATTTTTCAGCGATTGCACGGTAGAGATAAGTATCCGGGTACTGGAATTGGTCTGGCAATTTGTAAAAAAATTATAGAACGCCACGGCGGCCGGATCTGGGTTGAGTCAAAACTGGGTGAAGGCTCGACTTTCTACTTCACAATTCCAGATAGAGCAGGTAAGCAATCGTGGGAATCATAACAGGGATTATGCCTATTGAGGTTTTGTTGGTAGAAGACAATCCAGGCGATGCCCAACTCACACGCATCGCCCTGGAAGAAAGCAAAATCTCGATTCACTTGAATGTGGTCGAAGATGGTGTAGAGGCAATGGCATTCTTGCGAAAGCAGGAAAAATATGTAAAAGCAGCCCATCCAGATATTGTCCTGCTCGATTTAAATCTCCCCAGAAAAGATGGGCGAGAAGTACTGGCAGAAATTAAAGGAGATGAAAAACTCAAGCGAATTCCTGTAGTAATTTTGACGACTTCCCAAGCTGAAGAAGACATCCTCAAAGCCTATAATTTATGTGCAAACTGTTATATAACTAAGCCCGTAGATTTCGATCAATTCGTTAAAATTGTACAATCAATAGAAAATTTTTGGTTTGCGATCGTAAAACTGCCACCGGAGTAGTGGAAATGGCAGGTAGAAATATTAAAGTCTTATTAGTAGAAGATAACCCTGGCGATGTCTTTTTATTACAAGAGTTTTTAAAGGAAGTTACTACAGTTGTAGTTGATTTGTCGCCCGTTGAGCGACTTTCTGAAGCACTCAACTACTTAGCTAAGGAACTTTTTGATGTAATTTTGTTAGACCTCTCGCTGCCAGATAGCCAGGGACTAGAAACTTTTGTCGTCGCTTACCATCAAGCAAAAGCCACTCCGATAATTGTGCTGACGGGTATAAACGATGAAACCCTAGCAATTAGAGCAATGCAAGAAGGAGCGCAAGATTATTTGGTGAAAGGGCAAGTAACTGGCGACTTGTTGGTGCGCTCCATGCGTTATGCCATCGAACGGCAACGGGCAGACAACGCACTGCGACAGAGCGAGGAACGATTTCGGGTGGCCCTGAAAAACTCTCCCATCTTTGTCTACAACCAAGATTGCGAGTTACGGTACACCTGGGTTTACAATCCCTCCAATGGATTGACTGTTGAAGAAATGTTGGGTAAACAAGACTTGGATATTATCCCAGTTGAAGATGCTCAACGTCTCACCACAATTAAACGTGGAGTATTAACCACTGGCATAGGAACGCGAGAGGAAGTATCAATAACAATCAAAGATACAACTCGATATTACGATTTGACAGTTGAGCCATTGCGGAATGAGTCGCAAGAAGTTGTTGGCGTCACATGCGCCAGTATTGATATTAGCGAACGAATTGCCGCACTGCGCGAACAGCAAGCTGCGCTACGCGATCGCAAATTGGCAGAAGAAAAAATCCGCGAACAAGCAGCATTACTTGATGTCACCACAGATGCCATTTGCCTACGAGATTTAAACAATCAAATTATCTTCTGGAACAAAGGCGCAGAAACACTTTACGGTTGGAAAACGACAGAAGCTTGTGGCCAAAATGCTAGTGAGCTTTTGTATGACGAACCTCCGCCAGAAATCGAAGCGGCTCTTCTACAAGTTATTAGTAAAGGAAAGTGGCAGGGCGAGTTAACTAAACTTACTAAAATGGACAAGGAAATCCTTGTTGCTAGTCGCTGGAGTTTGGTGTGCGATGAACAAGGGAAACCCAAATCAATTCTCACCGTTGATACAGATATTACTGAGAAAAAACACTTAGAAGGCCAATTGTTTCGCGCTCAACGCCTGGAAAGTATTGGCACTTTAGCTAGGGGAGCAACGCGATTTGGTGAGGTAGGATCAAAAACCAGCGATCGCTAACAAC
>NZ_CAXTNE010000132.1:0-21439 GCF_964245445.1 uncultured Nostoc sp. | reverse complement strand
CCGGTTGATGCACTAGCGTTTAGTGTACTCTATCTACCTGCAATCTGCTGTATGATGCTTGGCGTAAAGAAGTAATTTCTTACTTGCTAGATATTTCTAATCCTCAACTCACTTCTATCAGTGAGTAATTAAGTAGATTTAATCAAGATTCACTTATGTTTAATAGACTGATAAATCAGAGGGACTGGCTAAAGTTTTTTAAGCAACTAGGAATTCGCTCATTTGCTCTACTATTTGTTATAGGCTTAAGCTTGAGTTTGGCGATCGCTTCCTGCACTCCTAGTAATTCAGCTAATACACCTACAGAAAAACCCCAGACTAGCAAGTTAACAGTGTTGAAAATGGGGCATCAAAAAGGTATGGCACTGCTGAATATTATCAAAGCTCAAGGCAGCCTAGAGAAGCGCTTACAACCTCAAGGTATTTCTGTAACATGGAATGAATTTTCCTCGACTGCACCTTTACTTGAGGGGATGGGTGTAGGTGCAATCGTTTTTGGTGGTGGCGGTGGTACAGGAAGTGTCTTTGCTCAAGCCAGCGATAAACCTTTCGTGCGAGTGGCTGCGAGTACGAGTAGTACCAGAAGTTCAGCAATTCTAGTGCAAGAAAATTCACCTATCAAGTCTCTTGCTGACTTAAAAGGTAAGAAAGTCGCTTTTGCCAAAGGCGCGAGTTCGCAATATATGATTGTACGTGCGCTAAAGAAGGTAGGTTTAAAATACAGTGATATTAAACCTGTCTATCTAACTCCAGCCGAAGCTTTACCAGCCTTTGAGCGCGGTGATTTCGATGCATGGGTAATCTGGGACCCTTATACTGCTGAAGCTGAACGTCAGCTTCGTACTCGTCTGTTGGCAGATAATACTACAGTGTTTGGTGAAAAAGCTTCTATAGAAAGCTCTGCATTCTATTACGCTGCTCCAGATTTTGTCCGTGATCATCCAGACATTGTAAAAATAATTTTGCAAGAACTGGAAAAAGCAGGTAGCTGGTCTAAAAACAACTACAAAGATTCAGCCGAACTCCTTTCCAAACTCTACAAAGTTGATTTAGCAACAATGGAAATTGTAGAGAAGCGGGGTGGCGATCGCAAGGTATTACCTGTGACTGATGAAGTTCTCACAGGGTTACAAAACATGGCAGACAGCTTCTACGAGCTAAAAGTTATTCCCAAGAAAATTGATGTCAAAGATAAAAACTACAACTGGGTTCCTGACCAGAAGTGGTAAAACATACCTGATATGAATGGCACTAAGATAAGCTGAAACGCTTATCATTCAAGCAGTTTGTAATTGATTGCTCCCTTAATATCTAGGTTTGGTCATCAAAGAGTAGGACTTGGGGCGACGTAAAAGAACTCGTGGTTCGCTTCTGCCAGGGCGATGTCTAACGACAAGCCGCTTCTCTACGAGACCCTACGCGAACGCGTCTACGCTAACTGCTTTGTGAACGATAACTTTGAGTAAAGTAATATACCCCAATTTCTCACTAACGACCAAAATTTTTTCAATGTTAAAACTAAGCCTAGTCGCAGATAACGCCGGATGGCATCGGAGTCAAAAAACGAAAATTCCCGACGGAATTAAAGTCGAATTTCTTCCAGCTTATTCTCCGGAATTACAACCTGCCGAGAGACGTTGGACATTAGTTGATGAACCATTAGTCAATGACTACTTCGAGACAGTTGATGAACTGGAAGAAGTGTTGGTAAAACCTTGTAATGTGCTTAGTACACGCCACCGTAAAAGGGGGTCGGAATATCGAGGCTTGATGTTGGGTTTCAGTTCGTTCTACCCAATCTACGAATGATTTAATTCCATACTCTTTTTGTGGTGAGCTGTACTTAGCAACATCAAGGAAGAAATTAGAAATTTGACCAGCTATTATTGGTTAGCTTCTCTTTAAAACTTTAGCAGGTTTTATAAACCGGATTTAGTAGAACCAGGTCCAGACGAAGTTGTTCTGCGAGCCCCCGCACGGGTACTGCATGAGCTGTGTGTTGTTGGATGTCCGGGCGTTCAGGACGGTCAGGCACATGTTGGAATTGCGGTTGCGCAACTGGTACCAGTCGGGGTTAGGGGGGCCATTTAAGACCGATTGCAGGTCGCGCCGTGGCGGGGAGACCTTTTGTGGTCGCCACTCCGCATTGGCGCCACCGGCGCTACCGCCGCTACCGCAGTCGTACTGGATGACCCTTTGGTATTCTTTCTTGGAGGCGTTCAGCACCGTCAAGCACTTTTTGCTGGACAGGTTGCGGATTCTCTTGTAGTCGCCGGTCGTGTCCTCGAAGGACCACCTCAGGTTGGCGCTCCCGCGGTAGCACGTGTAGATGTCGATTACCACGTTGTTGGCGGGGTTCGACCGCGGGAGGTCGACGCACTTTTTGGATTGGTATCCCACGATGTAGAAAGGTCCCTGGATGACGGCGTTGGTCTGGAGCTGGGCCACCAGCGTTGCTGTAGAGACGAGAGATGCGGAAAATATGGCTTTGGCTAAGTTTCTGCTCTTCATGGTAAACAACCTAGATTTGATTAACTTTTTAGAACAACATTTATGATAACTACAATAATTGGCAACCCAAAAATATGATGGTAGTGCATCAACCTTGTCACTAATACACCCATAAGAGCTGTCAAGAACGGATACACGAAAACCGATACATCGAGTTCTAAATGGGAGGGTCGGGAGATATTAATTCATAGTATAGATACTGAAATATTTTATATAATGTTAATTTTTTGGAATCATTACATATGCAAACTGCCTAAAAGTATACTTCTCTACAAGAATATACATGCTAGTATTGCAGGCGATGCCAGTTATTTACTTATACAGAACGAAGAACGTAAAGACGCTAGAAAGTTAGAACAAATAAATAAGTAAAAGCTAGGGAAAAAAATCTTAATCTATACTTCGGTCATACGGCATGGCTGAATGGCACTAAAATAAGCTGAAAGCCTTGAATAATAAAGACTTTTGAAAAATCATCTGCTTGTGAAGATTAATGAAGACAGCGAACAGGTTTGATGTTGATGAGGCACTAATGCAGGTGATCGCTAAAAAATTTATACTGTACGTAGAAAAAGCTTCCAAGTCCTGTAAAAAAGAATTGAACATTGGAAGCGAATATGACTATTAATACTGTGCCAAATCGGGTAAAAATCCTTAAGTATAAATTTATGCAAAGCTTGGGATTACCGTTCCCTTGAGGTTTTACCAGAAACTGTAATTCAGCAAGCTATTGATGAACTAAAAATTAAATATCGCCGTCGGTTGTTTGACACGGCAGTCCGCTCAACGGGGGGAACCCCCGCACGCGGCTGCCTCCCCTTTGTGACTTTATGGGTATTTCTGTCACAAGTGTTAGATGTTGATAAAAGTTGTGAGAATGCAGTTTCACTCCTTATACCAATTCTTTATGAAGCTGCGCTAAATAAGGCTTCAAGGATAAAGTCGTAAGAAGTGAGAGAGGCAATTATCTCAGGTGTAATTGCTTTAAGGACATCAGTTAACTTCTGCTGTAGTTGTGTGAGGGTTTTACAATTTTCAAGCTTGAAGTTTAGATTTGAGAAATTCCCAAAACCGCTCAATTGGGTTGAGTTCAGGAGAGTGAGGAGGTTGAAAAATAGGGATAATGTTATCTGGACAATCGAGAGCTTTCGCTTTGTGAAAAGACCCTTGGTCAAACTGGATAACCGCGATGTCATCACCAAGGTCAGCAGACAGCAACTCTAAAAAATGTTGGAAACAATCACCATTGAGATAAGGGAACTCATAGAAAAAGCTGTATCCACTTAGGGGTTCTACGACTCCGTATAAATAAAAATTTTCACGCTGCCATTGGCTTAAACCTACAGGTTTAACTCCTCTAGCTGTAATCAAACGTCCTGCAATTGTCTTTAATCCTAAACGTGTTTCATCCTGACACAAGTATCTCAATCGTTTCCCCTCTCCAAACTCCTCTTGCAAGAATTTGAATGCTAAAGGAAGTTTTTTTTAAAGTGAGATAGACTTTCTGGGTGTTGCTTGGAGCTTTGAGGACGAGGCACTTTCAACTTCGCACCCAAACGGTTGCGAACAATTTCATACACTGTTTTGTAGGCAAGTGAAAGTCCTAATTCGCTCTTGAGCCATTGTTGAATTTGACCATAGCTTTGAAAGCCAGATGGTTCCTGCAATTGCTGTTTCAAGCGTTCTAAGTCTGAACCACTCATGCTCGGAACTTTCCCTGTTGCATGTTTGACTTCAAGCAAGCCATTTCGTCCTTCATCTTTATACTTTCTAACCCAACGAGTTATAGTTGCTTCATCACGCCCTAACCGTTCTGCTAGTGATCGCCTGCTGCTGACTTGACCGCTCTTAAGCCAATAAAGCATTTGCAATCTTTCTTTGCTACTTGCCGATGTAGCATGTCTAAGAGCTTTCTCCAATTCTTCTTGGCTTTCTGAAATCTCAATTTCAAATGGACGACTCATAACAAAATTACTAAATGCACCCATCTATAAGTTTGACGTAGTTTGGCGCATCTTCATACAGAATTGGTATCAGTTGAAAATGACTACTTTGAAACTGAAGCGGGCTTTGCGGTTTGAAACTGCATCCAGGTGATTGCCACCACGATCGCAAATCCACCGACTATTTGCATTACAGTCAAGGTTTGACCAAACCAAACCCAGGCGAGAACACCAGCGATCGACGGGGTACCTATGCGGTGCTGACGGAAGCCGGATTAGAGATGCAACAGAAAATGTGGAAAGCTTACTCAGAAGGTATCGCAGAATATTTTGGTTGTTACCTAGATGATGAAGAACTTCAAGTGATGCAGCGAGTGTTAAAGCGAATGCTTGCCGCAGCTTCTAAATGAACCCAACAGAAGTATTAGCCCACATTCTGTAGATAAATATGAAATTGGAGTAATAAAAGCCTGAAATGCTTGTCAAGCAATAGTTTCAGATGACATTCCGCAGGAAAGACTTGAGATACTTCAGCCCAACCGTCAGTTCTCATATCCCAAGTTCTCACGGTACAGCTATCGTTGGTATCCCATAAACAACACGAATTAGACAGCTAGGGCTACAAGGCTGTAACTTGCCTTTTGTATTAATTTGTGGGACATTACTCTTTATAAAATACTAAATTTCTATCGATTTACTGTAGTTTAAACTGATAATTTTATCGAAAATAGAGTCAATAGGTAAAAATTTAGCTTTTAGTTTACTAATCAAGTGCTTGCCTACACATACTAAAAATGAGCCAAATTATAGAAGAAGTTCTGGCAGCTAATCTTACTTACACTGAAAACTTCGGTGATAAGGGTAATCTCACCATACCTCCATCTCGTCGATTTGCAATTCTCACTTGCATGGATGCTCGACTTGACCCAGCTAAATTCGCTGGATTAGCTGAAGGGGATGCTCATGTAATTCGCAATGCAGGTGGACGTGCTAGCGATGATGCAATTCGCTCTTTAGTGATTTCTTACAAGTTACTTGGTACTCGTGAATGGTTTGTAATTCATCATACCAATTGCGGAATGGAAACCTTCACAAATGAAATCATTAGTAATTTACTTGCTAGTAGCCTCAAAACAGCCAAACTGGATGAAACAGGTTGGTCTGATATTGGGTCTGGGTCAGGATCAAGCGAAGGCAAGTTTATCAATTGGCTGACTATTGATGATCTTGCCAAAAGCGTTTATGCAGATGTGCAAAGAATTCGTTTGCATCCATTAGTTCCCCTTGAAATTCCTATTTATGGTTATATTTATAATGTCAAAACAGGACAATTAATTGAAGTTACTGAAGCTACAAAAGTTGGTCAAGTTGGGTAATTTCATCATCTCGAAGAAGAAAGTGTAGAATAAAAATACTAATCCCCAGTCTCTTCAAGGATACAGCTAGCCAATAGGGGGTCAATGAGTAAATATTTAATCAATCGATTATTAATTGCTATTCCGACGTTAATTGCCATCAGTATTGTGATCTTTACTATTCTGGCATTAGCACCAGGCGATCCAATGGGAGAATTTGCCCTGAATCCTTCGATCACGGCTGAAGTTCGGGAAAATATCAGAAAATCTTTAGGTTTAGATCAACCAATTTATATCCGCTATGTCAAGTGGTTTACCGCTTTTATCAGTGGAGATATGGGCTATTCCTTTACTAGCCGCAGTCCAGTAATTGGTTTAATTCTCCAACGGGTACCGACAACGTTGTGGGTGGTTGTTTCTGCTTATCTTTTTGGTATATTGCTGGCTATCCCTTTAGGCGTAATTTCGGCTCTCAAACGCAATACTATTGTTGATACAGTTTTGACTACTTTAGTTTTTTTTGGGTTTTCTTTACCAACATTTTTTACAGGATTACTGTTTATTATTATCTTCAGTATCCAGTTAAAATGGTTCCCTTTTATCTACAATAGTACTTTACAGGTAACAGACTGGCAGAGTTTTATCGCTCAAATTAAACAATCTGTTATGCCTATTTGTGTATTGGGAATTTGGCAAACAGCAATGCTGATGCGCTTTGTGCGTTCAGAGATTTTGGAAAATATCCATCAAGACTATGTGCGTACTGCTTATGCTAAGGGATTACCCAAATTCTTGGTAATCAATCGTCATGTTTTACGGAATGCGTTAATTCCTGTAGTTACATTGGTAGCCTTGGATATTCCAAGTGTCTTTACAGGCGCTCTAGTCACAGAAAAGGTTTTTCGGGTTCCGGGTATAGGTGCTTTATTAATTGATTCTATTTATAAGAATGACACACCAGTAGTCATGGCAATTACTTTTATATATGCAATTTTGATTGTTATTTTCAATCTAGTTGCAGATATTCTCTATGGGTTACTAGATCCTCGCGTCAAGTATACAAAGTAGCTAAATAATTCAAAATGAAGAAAAAATAGAGTCATTAATCTGGCTGTTAGTAGTATACAAATTAAATATAGAACATCTTTTATGTTGAAGCGATCGCCTAATCAAAGTTCAGAACCATCCGAATTTTTAGTTTCTCCAGCACCAACCAATCTTTCTAAGCAAGAAACCCTCACACAAGAAGCATGGCGCAAGTTTCGTTGTAATCGTCAAGCTATGTTTGGGATTGTAGTCTTGCTAATTATAGTGTTAAGTGTTTTGTTTGGGCCATTTATTTATAATATTCCCCTCAACAAAATTGACTTTGCTCAATCCACTCTTGGCCCTAGTTGGGCACATCCATTTGGTACTAATGATTTAGGTCAGGATATATTAGCGAGAGTATTGCATGGCGGCAGAATATCGATCGCAGTCGGAATTTTTTCGATGTTAGTAGCCATGAGTGTCGGTACACTGATCGGCGCACTTGCTGGGTTTTATGGCGGCTGGCTGGATATTGTTTTGATGCGTTTGACAGATTTGTGTTTAGCTTTACCACGACTGCCATTATTATTACTAGTGATATTTTTGTTTCGGGACACTCTCAAGGCGATCGCCGGGCCAGAAATAAGTATATTTGTGTTGATAGTACTGGTGATTGGTGGACTCAACTGGATGTCTGTGGCTAGATTAGTGCGAGCCGGTTTTTTGACAGTGCGGGAGTTAGAATTTGTCACAGCAGCACG
This sequence comes from uncultured Nostoc sp., assembly GCF_964245445.1. Classification (GTDB taxonomy): domain Bacteria; phylum Cyanobacteriota; class Cyanobacteriia; order Cyanobacteriales; family Nostocaceae; genus Nostoc. Next base: position 13,840 of record NZ_CAXTNE010000132.1, on the reverse strand, counting down.
CGCCCTTGGTGCTTCCCCTGCACGGTTGATTTGGGTTCATATTTTGCCCAACGTCATTAGTCCCGTATTAGTTGCTGCTACTCTTTCAGTAAGTACTGCGATCGTTACCGAATCAACCCTGAGCTTTTTTGGTTTAGGTTTTCCACCTGATGTGCCAACTTGGGGGCGAATGCTTAACGAAGGGCAAAACTTTCTCGAATATGCTCCCCACATAGTTATTTTCCCTGGCACAGCAATATTTCTCACGGTATTAAGCATTAACTATATAGGTGATGCTTTACGAGATGCGCTAGATCCGAAATTGTCGTAAATTCATGGAAACACAACACTATTATCACTAGCCTTCAATTACAATTTTTTTCTCATCCGAACAGATGGCATTTTTCGACCGGAACGCAAGATATGTTCTTCAAAACCTTCATTTATATAACCATTAACTTGATAAAACGGTTCAGCGTTGAGCGAAGCGTTCAAATGTAATTCCGACAATCCTCGCTCACGTGCTAGGTGTTCTAACTCTTGAAGTATTGCAGTTCCCACTCCAGAACGGTCAAAACTCGGAGACACATACACTGCACGTAACTCGCTATTGCTAACAACAATTGCACCAAATCCCACAATTTGGCCATTAATTTCTGCCACGATTCGGGTTTCTTCCCCAATAACTGTATTATCTGCAAAAGCCTTAATTTTAGAGGGCGTAATTGGAGATGCCCAATCTTGAATAATTTCCTTTGGATAACACGATGAAGCAGTTCCATGAATTGCTGCTCGATGTACCTTTAAGACGCTCTCTGCATCTGATGGCAGGCAACGTCGTACTTTTATATTTGACTTTACAACCTCCGACATGATATTTTCCTCATGAAAGATTTCTCTGTTTTATCAAAAGTGCTTTCGCTAATATTATCTTTGATAGCTAGTCTAAATCTTGCCAAGTAATGATGAATCAATTGCATTACGGCTATTGGCAACGTCGAGCCAACCCTTGATATTTAGCTCAGGGAAAGAGAGCAAGTTTCCTTGCTTCCAAATCTTCAATCCTCACTTACTTGAGTTGCCAATCTTTAATATTCCAGGTGCGATCGTCCCAAGGAGTTGAATCTATACCAGTGAGTCTGTTACTGACTCCATTAACATTAGCGCGAGAAATTAGCGGAATTACAGCTTGCTCTTTAATTAACAAGTCGTTCATCTGAATAAATAATTGTCGGCGTTTTTGTGAGTCTAATTCTGTATTGGACTGTAACCAAAGCTTGTCGTATTCAGGGTTACAGTAACGAGAAGTATTTGGTTTCGACCAATTATTTTTCTTCTGGGAAATCTCATTACAAGTCCACGCCTTCAGATAACTACCTGGATCTGGGTTACTATTGCCACCACTAAACATTTGTAAATCAGCGTGAAAGTGAGCAAGAGTATCTGGGTTAGCAGGGTCACTAGAAAAGAAAATACTTGAATCGATACTCTTGAGTTCTACCCCCACGCCAATAGAAGTTAGTGATTGTTTAATGATTTCCTGAGTTTTCTGGCGGACTGGGTTGACTGAAGATTGAAACAAAACCTTGAGTTCTACACCATTTTTATCCCGAATGCCGTTGCCGTTGGTATCTTTCCATCCAGCTTCATCCAATAAAGCAGCAGCTTTTTTCAAGTCAAATTCATATTTCGTATTGGTTGAATTATAAATATCTGGCGCTACCAGGATATTTGTAACAGCACGACCAGTTTGACCATATAACTGTTGATTAATAGTGTCACGGTCAATAGCATAATTAAAAGCTTGACGCACTTTCAGGTCTTTAAAAAAAGGATGGGGGAACTCTATGCTGGAGCGTTCACCGTCTTTCGTTTGTTTATTAGGGTCAGTTTGATTAATAGTAATCCGTTCCAAATAAGAACCAAAGACGATATCTAATCTACCTTTTCCCGCTGCCTCCAGCTGTTTCAGGATGGGAGCTTCTACTTGGAGGTTCCAAGCAAAATCTACATCTCCAGTTTGCAATACTGCTCTAGCAGCTGAAGTTGCATCCCCACCACCTTTAAGTTCTACTCGCTTAAAGAAAGGTTTATTTGCTTCGCGGAAAAAGGAATTAGCTTCATAGACAACAGTGTCACCAGGCTTGAAGTCTACCACTTTGTAGGGGCCAGTTCCTACAGGAAGTAGATTAGCTGGCGCTTCTCTGGCGTTGCTACCGTTGTATTTCTCGAATATATGACGAGGTATGATTGGGCCATTGGAACCAGTAAACGGCAATGACCAACCTGGGTTAGGCTCCTGGAAATTGATTTTAACGGTATAGTCATTCAAGGCTTCAACGCTTTTGACAGCTTGATAAGTAGCAGCAGTGGTTGCACCTACAGCTGGATTACTAACGAATTGGTAGGTAAACACCACATCCGCAGCCGTAAAAGGTTTACCATCAGACCATTTGACTCCTTGTTTGAGTTTCCAAGTCACTGATTTACCATCTTTTGCTACTCCACCGTTCTCTAAAGAGGGGATTTCTGCTGCGAGAAAGGGGACTAGTTTACCATCTTTATCAAAGCTGGCCAAGGGTTCGTAAGTAATTCGACTGGCTTCAAAGTCTTTGTTACCTTGAGCTAGATGGGGATTAAGAATAGTTGGTGCTTGCCAATAGAGAAGCTTTAAGGTATTACTAGCAGCACTAGCATTACTTGCGGCTGTTGGAGTAGAGGCGGTTGGAGATTGAGAATTTGGAGAAGAACAAGCAGTTAGCAACAAAATACTAAGCAACGACTGAGCAAAAATCTGACTCCTATTGAATTTATTGAATATGGTCATGTTGGATTGTCTCTGGCGGTTTAAGCTAAATTTAAAAGGGCGATCGCCTAATTTTAGATTTTAATTACGAATTACCGAAACAGTGCTGAGTCACCGAAGTTCAGCTCGGCGGAAGCCGCCGCTCTGACTTCTCGCTGAGTAATGAGTGCTGAGTAAAAAGTAAAGTTAATTGCACTCAGCATATAGGGTCATTTATGAAAAAAATATTTTTATTTTTTTCGAGACACATAGTGCAAGAAAAAATGCGTCCTTGTTTCAATCCCCTAGTTTTAACTATGGGGTTATACTCAGTACTCAGCACTACTGAATTTAATATCCTGCTTGCTTATTGACTACATTATGTAAGGGCTGACCAGCTCGGTAGCGCTCTAGATTATCGAGAAACAAGTTGGCGATGCGTCCTTTCAATTCTGGGGAAATTGCGGAAGTATGAGGTGTAATAAATAGGTTAGGTAACGACCATAGAGAACTTTCTGGCGGTAGGGGTTCAGTAGAAACTGTGTCTAATCCTGCACCTGCAATCCAGCCTTCAGTTAGAGCCTTAGTTAATGCTGATTCATCTACAACCGCACCGCGACCCACATTAATTAAATAAGCATGACTGGGTAGCGATCGCAGTACTTTTTCATCAATTAAGCCTTTAGTTTCTGCTGTCAAAGGTGTTGCAACAACTATATAGTCAACTTCTGGCAATAATGCGTGCCATTCATCTGTACCAACGATTTTATCAAAATTTGGTAACGGTTCAGGACGACGGCGACCACCCCAAACTTTTGCCCCAAATGCTTTAGCACGAGCTGCGATCGCTTGACCAATATTCCCAGTACCGAGAATTAACACAGTTGAATTTGCCAACTCTGGCAGTACCAACCAGCTTTTTCGCCAATTGCGTTGATCGTGAGCAGCTTGCAGTTGCCGTAACTGCTTGGCGTGATAGAGAATCAAAGTCAATACAAATTCCGAAATCGGAATCGCATGAACCCCCGCACCATTAGTCAGAATAATATCGTGTTGGAGAAAAATGGGTGTGAGGATGTGATTCACACCTGCACTAGGAGTCTGTTGCCAACGTATTCCAGGCGCAGCTGCTAGCACTTTATGTAGAGTAGTCGGCTTCAATTTGAACCCATTAAGATAAATTTCCGCATTACTAGCATCACCATCAAAATTACCATCACTATCTACTCGCACAAATTGCGTATCCGATGGTAGGTGTGGCTCAATCTCGGCGGTAAGCTCTATAGGTAGAATTAGTTTGACCACGGTTTAATCCTTCATAGAATTGTTTAATATCCTGCTGACTACTCATCTACCCAGCAATAATATTAGTTAGGTAGAGTAGACAGCGATCGCAATACGTTTTCAATTTAATTTTTATTAACAGTCAACAATCATAAGTGAATTGCTCCTCCTGCCTCCTGCCTCTTTCAAATACCCACTGGTTCAGGTTGCCTGACAGGAGGTGTTAAGCTAGCTTTGCCCAGTAAGAGATGGTCGCGCAGGGTCTTGCCTGTATACTCTTTGCGGAATAAACCCCGGCGCTGCAACTCAGGCACGACAAATTCGACAAACTCCTCAAATGCACCAGGAAGATAAGCTGCTGAAATAATAAAGCCATCTGCTTCACCATTTTTAAAGCTTTCTTCTAGCTGATCGGCAATTTGAGTGGGTGTTCCCACTAAATGAGGGAGCAATATGCCTTCAGCGTAAAGCCTACCAATATCTCTGAGGGTCAAACCCTCTTTCTTGCTTAGTCTCAGAGCCAGTTCAAAAAGTCCTCTGATCCCACCAACTTGCACATCTTTGACTGGTTCATCCAAGGGAAGTTGGGAAAAGTCATAGTCCATGTGGCTGGAGAGAGTAACCAGTCCTGCAATGGGATCAACTAGTTGATTGTGAAAGGCTTGTTTCTCTTTTGCGTAGACGCGAAGCGGCTTGTCGTTAGACATCGCTTCTGTTTCACCAACAAAGGGAATCACTGCCGGAAATATCTTGATATCATCGGGATTTCGTCCATATTTCACAGCCCGTGACTTGACATCATCGTAGTAGGCTTTGCGACCTTCTGGTGTCGGGTCAATTTCAAAGAGAATTTCTGCCCAACGAGATGCAAATTCCTTACCTCGGTCAGACGAGCCAGCTTGCATGATTGCTGGACGAGCTTGAGGCGATGCCTTCGGCAACGTCTTCTCCTTCGGAGACGCTAACGCGAACGACGAACGCGGCACTGTCAATGGACCCTGTGACTTGAACCATCGCCCCTCATGATTAATGTGTCTAACTTTGGTGGGGTCTGCAAACAAGCCTGTTTCTTTATCTAAAACTAATGCGTCTTCTTGCCAACTATCCCAGAGTTTATAGGCGACTTCGATAAACTCGTCTGCTTTGTCATAACGAATTTCATGTTCTAAATGTTCTTCAAAACCAAAGTTTTTCGCCTCAGCTGTATTGTGGGATGTCACCACATTCCAAGCAATACGCCCCCGTGAGAGATGATCTAATGATGCAAAGGTACGAGCCAACTCAAAAGGAGCCGAGTACGTGGTGGAACGGGTAACGCCCAATCCGATGTATTCGGTTGCAACTGCCATCGTGGCCACAACAAAAGCGGGGTCAAGAAAAGCAGCACCTTGAGAGCCATAGCGCAGAGTGTCTGTGATACCTGCACCGTAACGACTGGGAATCATCAATCCATCTGCAAAGAACACAAAATCAAACTTGCCTCGTTCGAGAATTCGACCTAGATTTTGGTAAAACTCCGGTCGCAAAAAGTTCAAGTCATTGAGAGGATGTCGCCATGCAGGATGACTATGAGTTAGGTGAGAGGCAATCAGAAATCCGGCTAGATGCAGTTGTTTTGTCATTAGGGATTGGGAATAGATAGTAGTATTTTTTACTCAAAATTCGAGCTTTAGCTAGAAAGACAGCTATGCAATCTTATGTCTCCTGCCTTTTTCATGTATACAAAGTGAAAACTGGGATTTGTTCGTTAAGTACCCAGTTGCCAACTTCGTTGGCAGCAATCACTACGATATCTCCGCTTCTTGCACCAGTGGAAAAGTTTTTAGTGCCATTGAGACGAAAATTTTCTCCATCTGGGGTAAGGGTCAAGTTGGGGTCACGAGGATTAACCGAATCACCCCAAAGCCAATTATTACGAGCAGTTTCAGTGTAATATTTCGCTATTTGCTCTGGTCGCCCAAGCAATCCAGCGTTTGCTAGATTCACGTAATGATAGCCAATCAATTGAGCAAGGGAACCGTCACCTTTAGCAATTTCTCGTACTACTTGCAAAGCAGTAACCCAGTCGCTACCAAACCCGCCATACTCTTGTGGAACCAGAAGCTTGAGCAAACCACTTGCACGCAGACGATGCAGTTGTTCTATGGGAGTCCCTCCTTTGATATCTCTCTCAACTGCTGTTTGAGCGAATTCTTCGGCGATCGCACTAGCCAAAGTGATATATTCTTTTGATTCTCTAGATGCTGCTACAACCATATTCAGTATCCTTATTGATGAATTTTGAGTTTTCTAGAATAAGTTAGATGTCGCTTCTAAATACGGTAAGACAATGAGTTTGTAATAGTTTTTCTGATTTGTGAATTGCTCATACCCAATGCCCCACGAATTAAAATGCACCATGACGAGGAGGATTAACGCCATTGAGGTAATAGTTACCCACGTTGATATACTTCCAGCGCACGGGATCGTGTAAGGTATGAGTGCGAGCGTTGCGCCAGTGGCGATGATGGTTGAATTGCTCTAAGGTGGATTTGGTACCACTTAGTTCAAAAAATTTGTTGGTGATGAAAATAGAGGCTTCATCGGCAAATGCTTTAGCTTCGGCAACTGCGATCGAAGCTTCTGTGGCGCTGGTTGGAGTTTGCTCTTGAAAAGCGCGATCGATAAACTCTCCGGCTCGCTTTAATAATGCCTCTGCGGCATGAAGTTTCACTGATATTTCACCTACGCCGTAGATGATTAATGGTTCTTCATAGCCATGTTCAAAGTCTGTTTCTATCCACGGTCGAGTATAGTTGCGAATGAAGTGAATAGCATCTTTATATGCTGCTCTAGCAATACCGACATCGACTGCGGCATGGATGATTTGGGCAACAGCTCCGATGGTTGTTTGTTCTTCAAATGCTAGATAATGGCGCAGGATATCCCGCTCTTGTACTTGGATATTCTCAATGATTGTAGTCCCACTGGCGGTAGTACGCTGTCCCATCCCTGACCAATCATCAATTATGTTTAAACCAGGGGTATAGCGATCAACAAACACAATTACGGTTTTGTCATCATCGTCTAATGCAACTACCGGGACAATATCGGCAAATAAAGCTCCAGTCGAGTAAAACTTTTTGCCATTCAAAACATAACCTGTGTCCGTGCGCGTCAGACGAGTTTTAAAAGCTACAGCAGTTTTAGTCCCAACTTCGGTAAAAGCATTGCCAAAGCGTTTACCTTCCAGCACTAGCCTAAAGAAGTGACGCTTTTGCTCTTGAGTGCCATTAAGCCGAATTGCCTCTACCATATAAAGGTGATTTTGGGGGATTTGTCCAATGCTGGAGTCAGCTTCAGACAAAAGTTTGATCACTTCTGCTAAGGTGACATTAGAAACACCAGCCCCGCCATACTCTTTGGGGACAGTGATTCCCTGGAGTCCGCTATTTGCCAGTTTTTCTAGCTCTGTATAGGGCAATCTCCGATCGCGATCGCGTTCTGCTGCCTCTTGAGCAAATTCTGTCGCTAATTGTTGCGTTATTTCAATGGCTTCTTGATCGCTAGTAATAATATGTGCTGTGCGTTCCCGATTAGAGTTGTCATAGGCATCGCTTGTGAAAATTTGAGTCATACCAACTTTCTCCTGGACATAAACTTCAAATGTCTCTAAGGTTATACTACAGGTTGTAAGCGTTTAACCCTTGGTATCACCTCTGCGGCAAAGCGATCTAACTCCCGTGCAAAGGGATAGAACTGCAACATAAAGGTTTCAACACCGATGTCTACAAAGTCAAGAATTCGAGATGCCACTGTGTCATAACTGCCTACTAAACCAGCCGCCGTACCACCGTTAGTACCTACATGGGGATACTTCTCAAAAGTTTTGAACATAACGGTAGCGGGATCATTTCCATTCAAGATGTTTGGCATATATGGCTCAGTTTCCTGTACTTGCAAAAATGTCAGCCGCTCTAGTTCTTCTTGGGCTTCTTTGTCAGTTGGACGAGCAATAATAAACGCTGACATTCCAAATCGTAGCGGCTGGAGTTGCTTGCGAGGTCTGCGGGAGACATCAGTAATAATCTTGCGGACTTCTGCAATCGGCTGACCATTAATAAAGAAGACATCTGCCTCTTGAGCAGCTAAGGATCTAGCTGGATCTGATTCACCCCCCAGGTAAACTCGTGGACGAGGTTGAGCTACAGGTGTTGGGCGATAACTTAGATCCTGAATTTGAAAGTATTCGCCTTGATAGTTTACTCTTTCCCCACTCCACAGAGCCTTGACAACTTTAATCCAATCTTCAGAGTAACGGTAACGTTCATCATGTTCAGGAAAGGGAATACCAGCCTTTTCCATTTCTGTGCGAAACCAGCCACTAACCAAGTTAATGGAAAATCTGCCATTACTAATAGCATCAATACCCAGTGCCATCTTTGCTAAGACAGCAGGATGAAATAATAAGGGCTTAATTGCTGCAATAATCTCAATTTTTTCAGTGGCTTCGGCGAGGGCCGCTGCTGCTGTCCAGGTTTCTAGTTGATCAAAATCTTGGTCGTAACAATTGATGATGTGTTGTGCAAGGAGAGTAGATGAAAAACCTACTCGTTCCGCTTGAATCAAGAGCGATCGCGCCCTGGCATAACTGGCATCAAATGGATCTTCGGGTTGATTTAGCGGTCCCCAGTTTCCATAGACCGGAATCCAAATTCCATAGCGTGGTTCAGTCATGGTCGCTTTGCTCCAATTTAAATGAGAACTACCAGTTACAAATCAGTTATTCAAAATATCTGCGATCGCTGCTTAATCCTAATTAAAAAGACTCTCAAAAGACTACAAATTTTAGAGTCAAATATCCACTTTTTATGTTCAAAAACAAAATCATGCTTTTCACACATATTTTGTTTATTAAACAGACATTCAAAGAACTGGCAAAGTTAAACTAGGTTTACAAACTACGGTAAGTCTATCGGCTTAAAGCTGTTAAATGATAAACTAGGAAACACTTTACAAGGCTAGGTAAGGCAAGTCAAGCTTTTCTTGAAGAATGTCAGATTTTGGTGTTTGTTCTGGCTGTTTTCTTTACCATTGCCAATATGACAGGCACAGCAGAAGTCTTCAACGTTCTGATTTTACTTGGGTTGCAAACGAGATATGGTCATTTTATGGCAGGCGACAGGTTCAAAAAACAAGATAGGGTCATTTATTATCAAGACTGAAGACGATTGGCGGCTTTCAAACCAACCTAAGACAATACCGTAAAAGGGGTTAAGCAAGACTATATCGCTATAATTCAAGAGATAAAGTCTCTCTCCTTTTAGGAGAGAGGTTTTCCAGATGCCGTGAAAAGTCAGAGTTCGGATTGGGCTGTGGCTTGGTTGTCAACTTTCTGAGCTTCACTTTCCCATATCTGTGAAAACTACATACAAGCGTGTTCTAAAAGATGGTAGACCGACAAGTTTTACAGACAGCGATCGCTCTTGCGGCTAATGCCCACACTGGGTTGCACCAAGCACTTCATGAACTGCGGCATGGTTCGGTAACTGAAGCGAAACAAGTGCTGGCGCGACAGATAGCGGTATTGGCAAATGTGCTGCTGTTGCTGTAGGGCTACAGGTACAGGAAAAGTTTTGAGAGCAGTAGGAGTATTTACACTTCGCACGATTACAACGGCAAGGATTATTCCCAGGCGTACTATCACGCTTGAGTTTCGGAGCGAAGGCGGTTACACCTCAAGTCATCGAAGTATATTCCCAAGTGGTTGCTGAAGCGAGTGCAGGAGATGGAGCGGGTAAAGGCGGCGGTGAGGGTAATAACTAATGCCCACACAGAACTCCCCAATCTTTACCAGCTAAGGTATGGTGGGCAGAACTGAGGCAAGGCAGAGTTATTAGGGATACAAATATTAATTCTGTTCCCTTAGATGCAGATTTCAGGATTAGGCAGCAACATGAGATCAGTTGCTGCCTAATACCCGATTTGTGAAGCAAGCTGGTTAAGATTGCGGATTTTGCCGAAGCCCTAACAAGTTTCCGTCAATATCTCTGAAGATAGATAATTGCACTCCGTGACCAACATCTGTGATTGGCTCAATTTCTACTCCTTTTTCAATCAGGCTTTGACGAGCAGCAACTATATCTTTTACAACAAAGGTACTAACAGTACTACCTGTGTCAACTGAGTTACTTAAGTTCAATCCAATTGCAAAACGTGGAATATCAGGAAAACTAAACTGTCTCCAGTTAGGCGTGTCATATTTTTCTTCAGGAACTAATCCAAGCTTGGACTTATACCACTCGACGCTAGCTTCGAGATTAGTAACGTCTACTTTAGTGATAAAACTATATTCACCAAAGGTATTTGTCAATGTCATATTCTGTTGTGCTAATCCAGGACTTATAGAATACAGCTATTATAAATCTTTTTATTCAACAAAATACTGTAAGTCTACCGATTACTAGTATTTAATTTGTGATCACGCAATATCACTCGAAAAGCCACGCTTAAGTCTCTACACTCACAATCAACAGCTATTTGTGAGAGTTTAGGCACTTACTCGAAAAAAAAAAGCAATCCCTTAAATGGCTGGTTTTTCCAAATACTCCGCCTTTGGGTTGGGTTTGCAACGCTCATAGTATCAAGTTGAATAATGTTGGATTTATTAGGAGCAAAGCATTTTGGTAAATATTTCCTCCGAATGCCTCACCCTAATATGAGAATACAGCAATTACAGCCAAGGATGGCGTGGAGGATAGACACCATTGAGGAAGTAGTTACCAACAGCGTAGTATTTCCAGCGTACAGGGTCGTGGAGTGTGTGAGCGCGGGCATTTCGCCAATGGCGATTGTAGTTGAATTGTTCCAATGTGGACTTAGTACCTGCTAGTTCAAACAACTTGTTGGTAGCTAGTAGTGACGCTTCGGTGGCTAAGGCTTTGGCTTCCGCAACTGCAATTGATGCTTCAACTACCTTGGGTTCTTCTAAACCTGACTCGTTGGCTATGTCGATAAATTCACCCGCACGTCGGAGCAATCCTTCAGCAGCGTGAACCTGAATTTGTACGTTGCCTAAGTTATAGAGCGTTAAGGGGTCTTCATATCCTTTTTCTAAGTTGCTGTCAACCCAAGGACGGGTATGGTTGCGGACAAAGTAAATGGTGTCACGAACTGCGGCTTTGGCAATCCCCACGTCCACCGCAGCCTGGATGATTTGGGCGATTGCACCCATTGGTGTAGCGCGTTCAAAGGCTAAGTAATGCGGAATTACGTGTTCTGGCTTTACTTTCACGTTTTCAATAATGCTAGTGCCGCTAGCAGTGGTACGCTGTCCGAAGCTCGTCCAGTCATCAAGTAGCGTTAATCCTGGGGCATCTCTTTCGACAAATGCCACCACTGTCTTACCATCTTGATTAGCAATCACGGGAACCCAATGAGCTAGTAATGCTCCAGCTGAGTAATATTTACGTCCATTAAGTACGTAGTCAGAACCATCTGGTTCTAACTTTGTTTGGACATCAGTAACAGACTTAGTGCCAATTTCCGAGAAGGCGTTACCGAACCGTTTGCCTTGTAGAACTAAATCAAAGAAGAACTTCTTCTGCTCATCTGTACCATCTAAGCGAACTGCTTCCACCATATAGAGGTGGTTTTGAGGGATTTGACCAAGACTAGAGTCAGCTTCGGAGATGATTTTTATAACTTGTGCCAAGGTGACATTCGAGACAAAAGCACCACCATACTCTTTAGGAACTGTGATTCCCCACAATCCGCTTTGGGAAAATCTTTGGACTTCTTCAGCAGGCAAACGCCGATTTTGGTCGCGTTCTGAGTCTCCCTTGAGAAACTCAGCTGCTAGTTCGTGGGCGATGGCGATCGCTTCTTGGTCATCCCGAATTATATGTGCTTTCTGTTCAGTATCAATTGCTGATGTCATGATAAAACTCCTTTTTAAACGCAGAGGTACGCTAAGGAAACGCAGGGGTACGCAGAGTTATTCTAAGTTTAATTTTGTGAGGAAAGAACCAATCGCAGGGATTGCGATCGCTAATTACTGTTCGCTGTAGGAGTGAGTTTTGCCATTATTTACAGGTGTTGCTAAATGAAATTCAAGTAAGAAGTATTCTCAACTTTTACTTTGTGCCTCTGGAGCGTGAGACATTAATTAGCAACGGCGATCGCAAAACCCACCCCTACAAAGTGCCTGTCAATCTACACTCCAACCAACTCATCAGCCGTGCGACGACTAGCTTCTAGTTCGCGCACAATCGGAATTACTGTCCGACCAAATGCAGGCAAATCATCCGAGTAGTGTAAGAAGCCGCCGAGAATTAAATCAACTCCCGCCTCATAAAACTGGCGAATCTTCTGGGCAACTTGATCGGCAGTACCTATCAAGCCGGACTTGAAGCCATCGTTATACTGCACCAAGTCTTCAAAATTGGAATTCGCCCACATTCCCTGACGCTCACGAGTCGAGGCTCCTGCCTGTTTTACGGCTTCACTAAATCCCTTAACTGCCTCCACATCCGCTTGAGCAATAATCTCGCGCAATACTTCGTGAGCTTCGGCTTCCGTATCACGTACGATGATAAAGGAATTCAAACCAAATTTAATTTTGCGTCCTTCTTGTCGAGCTAATGCAGACACCTCTGCAATCTGCTCTCGCACGCCTTCTATAGTATTGCCATTCATAAAATACCAATCAGACACGCGCCCAGCCATCCGTCGGGCTGCTTTGGAGTTACCGCCTTGGAAGATTTCGGGATGCGGTTGGGTAATTGGTCTGGGCTTTACCCAACCACCGTTAATGCGGTAAAAGTCGCCTTTGAAGTGAAACTCATCCTCAGTCCACAAACCTTTGAGAACGCGGATAAATTCCTCTGAACGACGATAGCGTTCGTCATGGTCTAACCAATGTTCACCATATATAGTGAATTCATCTTTGAACCAGCCACTAACTACATTCAGAGCAAACCGACCGTTAGAGAGAAAATCAATACTGGAACCGATTTTAGCAACTACGCCCGGATGCCATAATCCAGGGTGAACTGCGGCAATTAGCTTTAACTTCTTAGTGACTGGAGCTAAAGCTGACACGGTTGTAAGTGCCTCTAGCTGGTACTCAGCACCATAGCTAGCAATAAATCTGGCTTGTGCTAAAGCATATTCAAACCCGACTTGTTCGGCTGTTTGAGCCAATTGAGCATTGTATTCGTAAGTCCAATCTGTCCGTTGGGGGATTTTACTAACAACTAATCCCCCGCTAACGTTGGGAATCCAGTATGCGAACTTAATATCTACCATAATTGTGCGTTTGTTATTGAAACTTCTTGGTTATTTGTCTAAGAGGATGTTTGTGATACTACTAAAGTTCATTTGTCATTATTGACAGCGCAGTTAAAAATTGATACGGCAAAATCTTAGTCAAAATCAAAGCTTGAGAGCCGAATGGCACTACTGGGAGTTTATAAGTGGACGATTTCAGGTTTCTATGATGACAATATACTATAAATCGACCAAAATGCCGTAGTTATGAATTGATTGGACTTTACCACGGCAATCTGCTGTAATGTCGTGACTGTATATACTTAAATTCTATTTCTGTATTCCATTTTGGAATACAAGCGACTTTTCTGAGTATTTAATTATTAATTTATATTTAGTGGCTATTATCTTAATTCAGTCACAGCAACCAGAAATACTGAACTTGACAAAGTACCGCTAATATTCCATACCGTGATAGGACGACTGCTTTTCATGAACCTATCCCACTAATAATATTTTGTGAATCCAGATGTGGATAGTAGC
>NZ_CAXTNE010000131.1:0-21466 GCF_964245445.1 uncultured Nostoc sp. | reverse complement strand
AATCTAACGATCATCTTCGCTCCCAAAATTGAATAATTTAATTTCTGGAAATCCCTAAAAGAATTACTAAGAAATTTCGGGGGTTTCCAGTTTTGTTACTGTATTGGAATCGTAATTATAAACTCGGCTCCTGCTCCTGGTGCTGAGATACACTGGAATTGCCCCCGGTGATTTTTGACGACTATCTGGTAGCAAATTGACAACCCCATGCCAGTCCCTTTACCCACTGGTTTGGTAGTAAAGAAAGGGTCAAATATATGATTACGTACTTCGTCGGTCATTCCGCAACCATTGTCAGCAATGCGAATTATGCACTCATTCTCTTGAACAAGGGTACGAATGCAAATTTTGAGGATTGAGGATTTAGAAGGCTCTTTTCCCAGTTCCCAATCCTTAGTTCCTAGCCCCTCTTCTAGAGCATCAATAGCATTAGTCAACAGATTCATAAACACTTGATTCATCTGTCCAGCATTACATAAGACCTGTGGCAGGTTGCCATATTCCTGAATAATTTGGATTTCGGGACGTTCTGCTTTAGCTTTCAGGCGACTTCGCAGCAACAGCAAGGTGCTATTAATGCCTTCATGGATATCCACTGCCTTGGTACCATTCTCATCTAGACGGGAAAAATTACGTAAAGATAGGACAATCTGCTGAATGCGTTCAGCCCCGGCTTTCATAGAATGTAGAACTTTGGGTAAATCTTGATAGAGAAAATTTAAATCAATATTTTGGATTTGGGTTTGAATTTCTGGTGATAGTGGAGAGTGATGCTCTTGAAAGATTTCTACTAAGTGCAGCAAATCTGTGACATATTCATTGGTGTGCTTGATATTTCCATAGATAAAATTGATGGGATTATTAATTTCGTGAGCAATACCTGCTACTAAGTGCCCCAAGCTGGACATTTTTTCAGTTTGAATGAGTTGAGCCTGAGTTTGTTGAAGTTCCAGCAAAGCCGCTTCTAGCTGCTGTGCTTTTTCTTGGGCAGTTTGGGCAGCGAGGCGACTATGTGTGTAAAGTTTGGCTTGGTCAATAGCGATCGCTAGTTGAACTGTCACTGCTTGTAGCAATTCTACTTCAGTTTCTTGCCAAGGTCGGAAGCCACTACAGTAACCACAGATGAAAGCTCCAATTTCACCAGATTGAGTGTGTACAGGCAAAGACATAAAAGCCGTGAAACCGAAATCATTTAAAAACTGCTGTATTGTGCGCTCGTCATAAGTTTTAACATCATCTATGCGGATAATTTCTCTGTTCAAAGTTTTTGCTGCGATTATTTCAAATTCTATATGGATTGCTTGGGCTGTTAGCACATGAGGGAAAGTAAAATATTCTGCTTCATATACACATTCCCAATAAGGTAGATCAGCATTTTGGCGATACCAAAAGAAAGCGCAGTAATCAATCTGGAATAAGTTGCGGATTTCCTGTACTGCGGTTTTTAAAATGTAATTGAGTTCCAAAGAAGCTCGAATTTGGCTAGCAAGATGGTTGAGCAGTGCTTCTCGTTGAGCGATCGCTCTATATTTAGCCTCTGATTTGCGGAGGGCGGTTTCTGTACACTGGCGCTGTAGTTCTGCCGTGGCTCGTGCTGCAAAGATACTGAGAATAGCTTTGGCGCGTTCCTCCTGTAATATCGGTTTTGTATCTAGTACGCAAAGATGACCTATAGGTATACCAAATGTATCGACAAGAGGCGTTCCTAAATAACTTTCTGCTTCTAGGATCACTAAATCCTTGGCTTGAGGAAAAAGTTGCTGTATATTACATGGGTAAGAACGCATCCCCTCCTGTAACACAACTTCGCAAGGAGTATTAGCTAAGGCATACTCAACAAAAGTTTCTGAAAGCTTATCACCTGCCCAGAATGATAAAACTCTAGCCCTACCGGAGTCTCCGGTGATTCGCTCTGCTAGTATGACGTAGCAGACTCCCAAAGCATTTGCCAAATGACGCACCAAGACAGGAAAAAATTCTTCGCCCGTCACTGCTGCGGTTCCAGCTACCAGAGCTTGCAAAGCTTCTTCTGCTTGTTTTCGCTCAGTAATGTCTTGATAAACACCGCGATAACCAAGGTAATTGCCGGATTCATCAAAGAAAGGAACTCCATTGGTTTCTAGAACAAGCAATTGCCCGTTTTTATGAAGAGTCTTATTTTCAAAATTAATTAGAGGTTTTTTGGAGTTGCTTAGAACTTGAAAAATCTTTTGTACTCGGTTCGCTTCTGCTGGTGGCATCAAGTCAAAAAGAGTTTTGCCTAAGACTTCCTCTGCTTCATACCCCAAAATGTCAGCAATTTTTTGGCTTACGTAAGTGTAAACGCCGTTTTGGTCTAACTCCCACACTCCATCATTGGTAGTTTCCACAAGATGACGAAAGCGAGCCTCACTTTCTCTAAGTGCAACTTCTGCTTGTTTGCGCTTGATACCAATAGCAATTTCTTGGGCGGCAAATTCTAAGGCATTAAAAACAGATTCCGTCATCATTTGCCGAGAAAACATCGCAATTACGCCTACAGTCTCACCTTCAAGAATTAGAGGATAGCCAGCAAAAGCAACCATACCCTCACGCTTTGCCCACTCTTGATTGCTGACGCGAGGATCTGTTAGTACAGAGTTGGTTAAATGAGGTTTACTTTCTTGGGCAATCAAACCAATTTTGAATTGACCAACTGGCACCCGTCTATGAGGGCCGTCAATATGGGTGTACATTCCAGAACTGGCTTGTAATTCTAGGACATTTTCTTGTTTGTTCAGTATCCAGATGCGAGCAAAGGCTGCATTTATATGTTCGACTAATGCTTCGGTGCAGCGACGCATCATAGACTCTAACGTTTGACTCTGGGCAAGAGCGGCGTCTACATCGGCGCGAAAATTCGCTAATCGCGATCGCTCTGCTAGTGCCTCTTGGGCGTGTTTGCGATCGCTAGTGTCATGGCAAATACCAACAAAATACAAAAAATTTCCATTAGCATCTTTTATCGCTGATGAGTTACTTGTATGCCATTGCCAAGTTCCATTTTTATGTTTTACCCGATATTCAATTGCATCTTGCTTTTCGCCTGTTGTTAAAACTCTTTGAAAATAATCTACACACATTGGTAAATCATCAGGATGCACAAAAGGAGCAAATGAATTTCCTTCAAGCTCCGCAATCTCATGCCCTAAAATCTCAGTCCAGTTAGGAGAAACATAAGAAAATATTCCCTCAAGTGTCAACGCAAAAATAATGTTATTAGTATTTTCTACAATTCTTTGAAAATTAATAGAATTATTCGCAATTTGTAGTTGCTTTTTTTGAGATACAATGATACCTATTTGTTGTTCTAATAATGGTATAATTTTGGCTTCAAAATTACTATTTTCTTCTAATACAAAGTATTCAACTTTTACTGAAGACTTGCTTTTTTGTACTTGGATAATGGCTTTTTGGTAACGATTGCTTATATTATCCGGTAAATATTCCAGGAAGTTTTTACCTATAACTACTTCTGTTAATTTATTTATTGTTTGGGGATTTTGAATTTGATAATCAAGGATATTAGCATCAGCATCAATCCGAAAGTATAAATCACTATTTAATTGCAGAATTGCTTGATTTTCTAAAGTTTTCTGGCAAAGATGTGTTTCAGCTTCTTGGCGTTTTGCAATTTCATTATTTAATTGGTTCAATACTTTCTTAAATTCTGCTGCTTGTTCCTCAAACGCAATTGCTAGGGATTGATTTGCTATATTTAAAGCTTCTCCTGATATTTCTCTCAAAGTAGGAATACAATTCGATATTTGATGGCTAATTATTGTATCTTCAAGTTCAGCTTGTTTGGATTTTTTTGAACTATCTATAAATACATCAGTTGCCTGCTCATTTTTTATAGTTTCGTCCATTTGGTTAATGGCATCTTGCGACTTTTCAGCAACCATATTTACCTGCTTATTCTAAAATAATTGTTCGATAAAAATTAGTACTTTTTACTCAATAGTTCATTGATTGTAAAATATTAAAACAAAAGTAGATAAAAAACAAAAAGTTTAATCCATTTTAATAACATTTTTTGTTAAACATTTATTTATTGTTAAAATCTATTAATTGACCAATAAAACTATATATTTTAATATTTACGATAAAATAATAGAAAAATCCTTAATTATCGCTTAACTTATTTGGTAATAATTTTATAATGATATTATTTTATTTGAAGTCTTAAAAGAATAGTAAAATTACCGAAATTAATCATATAGCGTTTTCAAATGCCTGATATATTCAGTGTAAAAACAATTTATATTGGTATATTATTAACTAAATAAACTAAGTGAAAGCATGATGTAGCTGCGATAGTTCTCTCATTACTGGAATTAAGATGCGATCGCCATCTCCGATGTTTCTGCTCTAGGAATGGGTGTGGGCGTTACATCTGAGAATAGCTTTAGCTGATTAGGTTCCACGGATATTACGGAGAGCGTTCCAATTAACTGAATTATCTCCTAGAACCGAAATGTAATAAATCTGTTAACCAGTTTACCAGAGCGATCGCTCGTACACAGTATCATCCTGAAAGCCGCACTCACAACCCAATGCACCCTTGAGGTGTAGTCTGGGTCAAATTCAGCACCGCATTCAGCACACTTGTCAATAAACATTCGGATGTTAGCGGGACTTAAACAAAACAGGGGAAAGAAAAGGTTCAATATTAGGGTCTAAAATAGCTTTATGATTTTTATTACACGCATATTTGAAGTTATTTAGGTCTACAACCAAAAGATTCTCAAGTTCATTATGGAACATAGTGAGTGGTGAATCACCTTTAGGTAATTTGTGCAATGCTGGTATTGAAGGTTCTTTCATAGCCAAAGAAAGTGCAGGGAGATAAAAAAATATGGCTGAACATCTATTTCATGACCAACTGAGTTTAGAGGAACAAACTGAAAAACTCGGAAAGCAAGCACTAAGCTTGGGTTTGATTCCCAGCTTTGTGGTGCATTACTTTCCCGATACCTGGATATTTTATATACCTAATGAAAGTCAATCAGAAGCGCTGACACCAGAAGAGGCATACTTTCGTTTAAAACAACTAGTTGAACAGTAGATATTTTGACGACAAATTTTTGAACATAAAACTAGGCAGTGCAATTATTAAGTAACAGTAGTTATGGCGAAACCTGCAATTTTAACCGTCGATGATGATCCAGAAGTGTTACAAGCGGTGTCAAGAGACTTGCGGCATCAGTATGGCGATCGCTTCCGCATTGTCCGGGCAGATTCCGGTATTACCGCTCTGAACGTGGTGCAGCAACTAAAATTGCAAAATGAAGCAGTTGCTCTATTTTTGGTTGATCAAAGAATGCCCCAAATGGGAGGTGTAGAGTTCCTTGAACAGGCGAAAGGTGTCTTTCCTGATGCAAAACGTGCTTTGCTAACAGCTTATGCAGATACCGATGCAGCGATTAAGTCAATTAATAGTGCCAAACTTGATTACTACTTACTTAAGCCCTGGAATCCACCAGAAGAGCGACTATATCCGGTTTTGGATGATTTGCTAGCTGACTGGCTAGCTGGATTTCGCCCACCCTTTGAAGGGATTCGAGTCATTGGTAATCGCTGGTCGCCTTTTTCCCATCAGGTGAAAGACTTCCTAGCACGTAACCAGATTCCATACAACTGGTTAGATATTGAACTGGAGCCAGATGCAGCAAAATTAGTAGAATACGCACAAGCTGATGGCAGACAACAATTGCCCCTGGTGCTGTTTCCCGATGGTTCCCGATTAATCCAACCATCTAATTTAGAGATTGCTGCCAAAATTGGATTGCAAACCCAGGCAGAGCGGCCCTTCTATGATTTGGCGATCGTCGGTGGTGGGCCCGCCGGACTAGCAGCGGCCGTCTATGGCGCTTCGGAGGGATTAAGTACAGTTTTAATTGAGCGTGAAGCTCCGGGCGGACAAGCAGGCACGAGTTCACGCATTGAGAATTATTTAGGGTTTCCTGTTGGCTTGAGCGGCAGCGATTTGGCCAGGCGGGGAGTCACCCAGGCGCGGCGATTTGGGGTAGAAATTCTCACTCCTCAAGTAGTAACCGGAGTTAAGCTGCAAGATCCTTATCGGGTTCTGCAATTAGCGGACGGCAGCGAGATTAGTTGCCATGCACTTTTAGTTGCAACGGGTGTTTCCTACCGTTGGCTAAATGTCCCAGGAGTCGAGAAGCTTACAGGGGCAGGAATTTATTACGGTGCTGCCATGACTGAAGCGATCGCCTGTAGCAATGAAGAAGTTTACATGGTAGGTGGGGCCAATTCTGCTGGACAGGCAGCAATGCACTTTTCTAAGTATGCCAGCAAAGTGATCATGCTGGTGCGGGGAGAATCGCTCTCATTGAGTATGTCGCAATACTTGATTGACCAAATTGCAGCTACTGCAAATATCAAAGTTTGCACAGGTTGCAGCGTCGTGGAAGTGAAGGGAGATGAACATTTAGAAGAAATAGTGATTGCCCATGCCAAGACTGGACAAACTCAAACCGTGCCAGCGCGATCGCTTTTTATCTTCATCGGTGCTAGTCCCAAAACTGATTGGCTTGATGGCGTTATTCGGCGCGATACTCAGGGTTTTATCATCACAGGCCCCGACTTGATGCATAATGGCAAATCTCCTCCAGGTTGGCCTTTGGAACGCTCTCCTTTCTTACTAGAATCCAACGTTCCTGGAATATTTGCAGCCGGAGATGTGCGCTTTGGGTCAATTAAGCGGGTGGCATCCGGTGTGGGAGAAGGTTCGATTGCTATTCAATTCGTTCACCGCTACCTGAGCAATGTTTAGCTACAAGACAAACTAAGGAGGTTGATTGATGTTGTGTATTGAGGTGATCAACTTAGAACCGTTTCAACAGCTTTCTAAAGAGCAGTTAGAGTGGATTTGCGATCGCGCTCAAACAGTTGAACTTTGCGCCTCAGAAGTATTGGTGCATGAGGGAGACCCTGGACGCGGTTTATTTATCCTAGTCAAAGGTAAAATGAATCTTACCCGCCGCAGTCAAGGAGTTGAAATTCCCATCGGGCAACATGAAGCCCCATCCTTTTTTGGGGAAATTCCAGTCCTCACAGATGAACCTGTACCTGTGACAATCCGGGCATTGACAGATTGCAACCTTTATGAAGTTAAGGCAGAGGACTTCCGTAAACTGCTGCATGAATGTCGTGATTTTGAGCGGATGGTTTTTCGCATTATGGAACGTCGGCTGCGGGGGCTAGAGTCCTTTATTCGTGGGCGGGAAAAGATGGCGGCTTTAGGGACACTTGCCGCCGGTTTGGCTCATGAACTTAACAACCCAGCTTCAGCACTTGTTCGGACTTTAGGGGAAATGCCAGCCGCTATCCTAGAGCTACAACGAATGAATTTAGTGTATGGGCAACGCAATGTTGAAGAAGCACATACTCAAAACTGGTTGAGAGTCCGGGATCAGGGCTATGATGCGATTTTAAATAATCGTCTAGATCCGGTGACATTAAGCGATCGCGAAACGATGTTGCTGGAATGGTTAGAAGATTATGGCGTGAAACAGGCATGGAAATTAGCAGAACCTTTAGCAGAAGGTGGGATTGAGGTCGAAACCTTAGATCATCTCATGGAACGTTGGCGCAACGACAACACTGAATTGCGAGAAATGGGATTGCACTGGCTATCGCTCTCCTTTGAAGTCATGTCAATGATTAAACATGGTTTGCGAGGAGCCGAGAGGATTTCTGAACTTGTGCAAGCGATGAAGTCTTATGCTTACCTCGATCAAGGCGTTCAGCAAGAAGTGAATGTGCATCAAGGTTTAGAAGATACATTGCGATTGTTTGCTCATCAACTCAAGTGCGGCATCCAAGTACAACGCAATTACGACCAACATCTTCCTAAAATCCTTGCTTATGGCAGCGAACTCAATCAGGTATGGACGAACTTAATTGACAACGCCATTGATGCAATGGATGGTAAGGGACTGCTGGAAATTACAACACACCATTGCGATCGCTTTGCCCATATTGACATCATCGATTCTGGTAGTGGAATTCCACCTGAAATTAAAACCCGTATTTTTGAACCTTTCTTCACCACTAAATCAGTGGGGCGTGGTTCAGGACTCGGTTTGGAAACCGTTCGCCGGATTGTAGAAAATCGCCATCACGGTACGCTCTCATTTGAGTCGCAGCCAGGTAGAACTTGTTTCACCATCCGCTTGCCTTCTCTCTAAACCCTGCTTTCTCTATTTGTGCAAAACGTCTCTAACTGTTTGCTCATTCCAATAAAAATGGGCTGCATTTTTCCACGTACTAGCCATGTGCCTTTAGCTTAAGTGTACAATTATTAGCTTCAACATATATGTAATATGGTTATTAAACACCCTGTTTTTCTTGCACTGTTACCACTCTCGATTATCTGTGTTAGTACTTTTTCCGGCTCTACACTCCATTCACCAATACCAACAGCACTAGCACTAACCAAGGACAACCAAAAGTCCCCATCAATTATTTTCTTTCTCCCGAAGGAACGCCCTCAGCCTGGAGTCGGTTGGGAAATTACCACCACTTCCACCAAGGCAGAGATAGCCCTAGCAAAGCATTTGGTGAAGATAGGTGCAAAAGAATACGTTGCTTGGTGGTGTCCTCATTGCCACGAACAGAAGTTACTTTTTGGTAAAGAAGCCTACCAGATTATCAACAACAGCATTCAAGTTGAGTGCGACAAGAGAGGCATCAATCCTCATCCCGATTTATGTAAAGCTGCGAAGGTTCCTGGCTTTCCCACTTGGATCATCAATGGACATCTTTATAGTGGCGTGCAAAACCTTAAGGATCTTGCGAATGCTTCTGGCTACAAAGGAGATATGAACTTTCGTTACATCCAAAGCCAATAAAGAGTGTGTATTTGCTTTTTTAAATTTTTTGTAAAAAGTCCAAGATCAACGAACAGCTTTCAAAGTATCGTAAAGTAGTTTGTAGCGCTTAAAACCTTCTTCATATAAAAGATTTGCCTGCGGCTGTACTACATTACTATCCTGCGGGAAAATCTTGAGTGCAGTTTCTAAATTGGGGTAAACACCAATCCCCACCATTGCCAAAATAGCTGCTCCGTAAGCAGCTCCTTCTTCGGCTTTGGGAGCAATGAGTTTTGTTTGCAAAACATCTGCCAAAATTTGTAACCAGATGTGAGAACGTGCGCCTCCCCCCGTTGCTAGGAGGTTATCAAGGGGAGCGATCGCACTAATTACTTCCAATGTTGACCGCAAGCTAAATGCAACCCCCTCCAGCACAGCACGAGTTATATCTGCTTGTGTATGAGCTAATGACAAATTCACCAAAGCACCGCGAGTATCTGGATCGAGGTGGGGACTGCGCTCTCCTGCGAGGTGGGGTAGAAATAGAACCCCACGCGCACCAGGCTGCGATCGCTCTGCCATATCCATCAAATCGGTGTAGGATATATGCGGGGCAAATGTATCTCGATACCAACGCAGAGAACCACCTGCTGCTAGCGTCACTCCCAGCAGATGATAGCCACCATCCACATGACAGAATAAATGTACCCGACCTTCGGGATCGGGAATTGGGCGATCACACGGTGCAAAGATCACTCCTGATGTGCCAATACTCAAACTACCCCGGCTCAGGTTGCTTGATGAGATGCCCAAACCGATGGCTGCTGCTGCATTGTCACCTCCACCTGCGACCACAGGTAATCCCACAGGTAAACCCACACGGGCGGCTATTTCTGGTTTGAGTCGTCCAGCGATCGCGGTAGATTCGATTACCGGGGGGAACAACGCTGGATTAATATCAAGAGTATGGAGAATATCTGTATCCCATTGCCGATTTGCCAGATTCAGACAGCCGACACCAGAGGCATCAGATGGTTCCGTTATTGCTTCGCCAGTTAGCACATATCCCAGATAATCTTTTGGTAAAAGAATCTGCCACAACCGAGTGTATGCAAGTGGTTCTTCAGTCCGCAACCATAAGAGCTTCGGCAGCTGAAACCCTGTAATTGCCGGATTTCCAGTCCGCTTAATTAACTCCTGCCGGGGAATAGCGGCTTCAATCTCAACAACAGCTTTACCTGTGCGCTGGTCATTCCACAAAATTGCTGGTCTAATCGCTTTGCCATCCGCGTCGAGAGGAACCATGCCATGCATTTGTCCAGACAAACCGAGGGCGAGCGGTCGATGTGAGTTTAGCTGTTGAGTAACATCGAAGAGAGCATCCAAACTGGCTTCGAC
The DNA here is from genome assembly GCF_964245445.1 of uncultured Nostoc sp. GTDB lineage: Bacteria > Cyanobacteriota > Cyanobacteriia > Cyanobacteriales > Nostocaceae > Nostoc. The sequence goes on along the minus strand of NZ_CAXTNE010000131.1, from coordinate 11,213 downwards.
CCAATCCGATAAGTTCTGTTCAGTCCAACCGGGTTGTGGAGTTAACAGAGGATAGCTTCTGGTTGCTTGAGCGATAATTTGCCCTTGTAGGTCAACTGCGATCGCCCGCACTCCTCCTGTACCCAAGTCTAAGCCAACTACGATGTCAGTCAATTGTCCCTCCTAAATTCTCAAGCTTACAATTGGCAATCTTACATTTTGGCTTGGTAGGGCGATGTCTACGACGGGCTACGCCTACGCAAGGCGGAAGTTTTATTATCCGCCTTGAAAATTCACAGCTTTCATCTGGTTAAGTTTTCTCTAAGAATCGAGTTAATGTTTCTTTAGCTCCAAATTCATACAATTTGCGTAAATGGTTCGCAACTACATCGGCAAAAGGCGACTGCGATAAATCGCCAAAAATCTCAGTCAGGTTGAGCAATGGTTTGGCATCGGAACCACTAGAATGAGCTAGTTGAGTTAAAGTACCTGCTATTGGGTCATCAATGGGAATAGAGTTACCTAGATCATCAAGTCCATTCAGATAACGGAACCAAGCAGCAACTGTTAAGCTCATGTAATCAATCGCCCCACCTTTGCGTTGCGCGTCACGGACTGAGCCTAAAACAAATTTTGGCATTTTGGCGGAGCTATTCAGGCAAAGACGCGGCAGTTGATCACGAATCTTAGGATTGGCAAAGCGTTCAATTAAGGTCTTTTTATAATCGTCTAAATCAATTCCTGGTACAGGTTGCAGTGTCGGCGTAACTTCTGCCATCAAATTATCGACGGCTTGCCGGATTAACGGATCTGCCATAACTTCATGAACGTAAGTGTAGCCTGCCAAGGAGCCAAGATAGCCAATTAACAAGTGACTGGCGTTGAGCAGCCGGATTTTCATCATCTCGTAGGGATGAACATCACTGGTCATCTGAACGCCAACTGATTCCCAATCCGGTCTACCTGCGCTGAAATTGTCTTCGACTACCCACTGAAGAAACGGTTCGGCAACAACTGGAAAAGCATCATCGATGTTAAACTGTTCCGCCACCATTTTGATATCTGCTGGGGTGGTGGCGGGGGTAATGCGATCGACCATGCAGTTAGGAAAGGCTACGTGTTCGGCTACCCAACTTCCCAACTCTGGGTTCTGCATTTGGGCAAATGCGGTTAACATTTTGCGGGCAATGTTACCGTTACCTTGCAGATTGTCGCAGGACAACACGGTGAACGGTGCTATTCCTTGTTGACGGCGGCGATCGAGGGCTGCTGTCAAAAAGCCATATACTCCAATTGGCTCGTCGGGATGCTGCAAATCGTACTGGATTGTTAGATGATTGGCATCGAATTCACCGCTACCTTCAATATAGTAGTAGCCTCCTTCGGTAATGGTGAGGGTAACGATGCGGCATTTAGGATCTGCTAAGGTGTCAATCACAGCTTGGCGGTTATCTGGGGCAAATAGATATTCTGTAATTGCTCCAATCACACGGGCGCGATCGCCTTCTGGGGATCTTTCAACTAAGGTATACAAACAATCTTGAGAGTTCAGTGCATCCCGCATCCGTTTATCGAATTCTAGTAGCCCAACCCCACAGATTCCCCATTCACTAGCGGAATTTTGATGAAAGTAATTATCAAGGTATAAAGCCTGATGTGCGCGATGGAACCCACCCACACCGATATGGACAATACCCTTAGTAATTTGATGGCGATCGTAATTGGGTACGCGAACGTTATTGCCTAAATGAGACAGAGATGCTTCATTCAGCTTGATTGCTGAGTCTGTGCTGATATTGCTGTTCATGGGATTCATTCTGGGTTAGGTGGTGACGATGAACTTTGGGAATGGCTTCACCGTCGCGATCAAACAAATGGCAAAGCTCACCGTTAATGTAAATAGGAACGTAATCGTGCATAATGGCTGGATTGTCTCCGTCTGTTTGCACAACTATGGTTTCGCCACTCACAATCTTGATGTAGAGATAGGTTTCTTTGCCTAATCGTTCCAAGCAACGAATTTTTGCGCGGCTTCGGGTGATTTTGAGGTTTTTGGAACTGCTAGCGCCCAAGCCCAAAGCCAATTTGAACCGTTGGGATATTTTTCAATTGGCGCACGGGCGAAGCCCTCAAATTTGCGAGAAAGCCCTTGCATCACTACCATGTCGCCATTATTAACAGTGGCGATCGTTAGTTTAGTTTTTTCTGCGGCTTGGGAGTGCGGTGAGCAAGCATATAGCAGATGCACCAGCATTTCTCGCTGGAGTAATGCTGCTAGCACTTTAACGAAGCGGCGGATACGCATCGCATAACTCCTTTAAAGTAAAAAACCGAACGAAATAAATTTTTGATTTTATGCTCTAATTTTGGGCAAAAGCTCAATAATAGAAATCATACCAATCTGATTTCCATCACGGTCATTTGCAACAATTCTTCAATAAAAGGTTGAATCTATGACGGCAAAAGCAACTTATCAATTTGCAGGTAAGACGATCCTAATTACTGGCGGTGCAGGAGATATTGGTAAAGCAACTGCACACCGTTTTGCTGCTAATGGGGCAGGAATAGCCTTGCTAGATTTGAATGAACCGAAAATGGCAGATGTCGCTGGGGAACTAAAAGGTTACAACGTTCCAGTTGGCACGTTTGGCTGTGATGTTACAGCTAGTGATGATGTTGCCAAAGCTTTTACTAGCGCTGTAAAGCAGCTTGGACGGATCGACTATGTATTTAATAATGCGGGTTATCAAGGAGTGTTTGCTAAGACTGACGAATATCCTGAAGACGACTTTCAAAAGGTGATCAATGTTAACGTTGTCGGCGTTTTCCACATTCTCAAAGCGGCTGCACAACAATTACGGAATGCAGGTGGAGGCGCTATTGTCAACATGGCGAGTTATGCAGGGGTGGTTGGGCCGCCAAATATGTTGGCTTATGCCGCTTCTAAGTTTGCTGTCATTGGGATTACTCAAACGGCAGCGAAAGACTTGGCTCCTTACGGCATTCGGGTGAATGCGCTCTCGCCTGCGTTGATTGGCCCTGGTTTTATGTGGACGAGGCAAACCGAATTACAAGCAGCAGTAGGATCGCAATACTTTGATGCCGATCCCAAGGTGGTTGAGCAACAGATGATCAATTCAGTACCAATGCGGCGTTTAGGAAGCCTGGAAGAGGTGGCAAATGGAGTAGCGTTTTTGATGAGTGAAGAGGCAAGCTACATTACTGGGTTTAACTTGGAGGTTACTGGGGGAGAATAGAATTTTAAAAATAATTGAGCAAATATTATATCTTTGGGCATATACTCTAAAAAATGTAATCATGCCTTTGATAGATACATAGTTTTTGCAGGTAGTATATGGGACAACCTTTTTTAGAGCGGCGCGATGCCAGCAAAGCTGGCTTGTCCCTTCGTGCTCGCAAATTAGACCTGGCTGCTCATGCTGCTTGGCTCTATTACATCGCCGGCAATACGCAAGAAGAAATTGCTGCCAAGCTCAATGTGTCCCGGCAAGCTGCACAACGCTTAGTGGCACTGGCAGTCAGTGAAAAATTGATTAAATTTCGACTCGATCATCCCCTGAGTGAATGCATTGCTCTGGCTGAGTCGTTACGCGATCGCTTTGATCTGTCACTTTGTGAAGTAGTACCAACTGACGCAGGCAGTGGTGATACATTATACGGAATTGGTGTATGTGCTGCCACCCACCTAGAGGCTTACCTGATGGCTAAAACCCCAAGTATATTGGCGTTTTCCTCAGGTCGCACATTGCGAACAATGGTAGAGCAGATACCCTCAAAGAATCAACCCCAACATAAAATTGTGTCAATTATTGGCAATATGTCCCACTCTGGGCGTGCAGGTCGTCACGAAGTGGTTATGCATTTATCCGATCGCGTCGGTTCCCAAGCTTACCCAGTGCCGACTCCCGTTGTTGCTACTAGTGTCGAAGAACGAGAACTTTTGCAGACTCAGCGATCGTTTCTCGCCGTCAAAACTCTTGCAGAACAAGCCAAAGTAACCTTTGTCGGAATTAGCCACATTGCCTGGAATGCTCCGTTACATCAAGACGGCTTCATCAATGACGATGAAGTGGCTGAATTGATTGAACTAGGAGCAGTCGGAGAAATTGCAGGTTGGGCTTACAGCGATCGTGGAGTATTGCTGCAAGAGGGCACAAACAGTCGGGTTGCTAGTGTAGCTCTCGAACAACCCGCTCATCGACTCATTATTGGTGTAGCGGGCACTGTGAGAAAGTCGGAGGCGATTTTGGCTGCTCTGCATGGCAAGTTAATTACAGGACTAATTACCGATGAAGCTGCTGCCCAAACGATTCTTTCTAAGATTTAATAAGTACTAAGTGAAATAATTTATGTTAAATGTTGATTGGTAAAATTACGAACAACTCGCAATTCACGTTAGCAACTGGATTCTAACTCTGTAGAAGTAGCGTTTCTTGGAAGCAATATAGCCCGGAGCTTTTGGAATCTCCGGCTCTGCCCTGAATTGTTCCGATTCAATTAACCTAACATTAAAAATCTCAATGTTGTCACACATTGATACGGTGCGTTTACTTTTTATTTGTTAAAGGAATACGGATGGTAAACTTTGTTCCACATCCTGGCGTAGAATCAACTTCAATAATTCCTGCATCTTTGTTTACAACAATTTGATATGCGATCACCATTTCGATGAGGATTAGATATGAGTCACCCAAAAACCCCAAATTATCAACCAGGATTGGTTTTGATGCCTGGACCAGAAGGCTGGTGGGATTCGGAACGAGTTTCTTCGCCACAAGTCTTGTATTGTCCCGATGGAACTTGGAAGATGTGGTATTACGGTCGGGATGCGTCCTTTGATCGGCAAATCAATTTGCCCACTGGTCGCTGTGGTTTAGCGATTTCTGCTGATGGAATTCATTGGCAACGCGTCCGGGGATTATTAACTATGGGGGCTGTCTTTGAGCCTCACCAAAATTCTAGTCGGTTTGACTCAGCCCATGTTGGTGTGAGCAATGTCTACTTCTATGATGGTCTTTATTGGATGTGGTATTTCGGTGGAGACCACACAGTTGTTGAGATGGGAAGCTTTAAAGCTAAAGGGTTAAATATGCGCCCTGGCTGCGCTATCTCTCGTGATGGCATAAATTGGGTACGGTTGGAAGGTACTTATCAAGGAGCTTTTCTCGATTTAGGTAAGGCAGGGGAGTTTGATGCCCTATTTTGCGCCTGGCCACAAGTCTTGCGTGATGATGATGGAACCTGGAAACTTTACTACCATACCTTAAATCCTGACAGAGGATTCTTGGTTGGTTTAGCTGTGTCTTGTGATGGTTTTCATTGGCAAAAAGTTGGTCATATTTTAGAAGCAGGTGAGTCTGGAAGTTTTGATGAGAGAGGCATTGGTACTCGTCATGTTCTGAAAATAAACGGACAGTACGTAATGTTCTACGAAGGTGTTAACAACAATGGTTATCACTCCATAGGTCTAGCTGTTTCTAGCGACGGGATTCATTGGCAAAAACATGTTGGACAGCAAGTTGGAGGTTCTATCTTTTCCCATGCTCAAAAGGGTTCTGGTCGCTGGGATGCAAGGGCTGTAGGCACACCTTGTGTAGTCGCAATGGATGATGGCAGTTTCCGTATGTACTACATTGGCGCAAACGAAGGTGGCCATGATGAACTATCTTCACAGCACCAAATTGGTTTAGCTGTGAGTGCCGGAACAGATTTTCGCCAGTGGCATCGTTGGGGGGAATACTAAACCCAATAGCACCCCTGACTTTTCACTCTCAGTACTAAAACTTTTACAAAAGAGAAACTGGTGTTAGAGTTTTTCGCCAGCGTTTCACTGCTGTTTGTAATTCCCCCGACAACCAACTATCAAATTGCGGATAAACTGGCGATCGCGCCACCAATTCCCACCCAGCAGGTTGTAAAATTTCTCTTAATGCTTGTTCTTGAATATGAGGATAATCGGGATTCACTTCATCTTTTGGGCCAATTCCACCTAAATCTCGCGCACCAGCTTCGATACAAGCGAGTAACCAGCAGTTATCTTTAACTAAATTGGGCGGAATTTGAATAGTAATATCTGGCGGTAAAATCTCACGCGCTTTCGCAATTACTTCTGGTAATTTATGGGGATCAAAAGGTGGTGCATCAAAAGTTTGCTGATGTCCAGGACTATGAGGTTGCAGGATGACTTCTTGAATGTGATGGTAACGTTGATGCAAGTTAGAAATAGCTTCCAAAGTTTCCCACCAATCATTTACAGTTTCTCCAATTCCCAACAGTAACCCAGTTGTAAAAGGAATCTGTAACTCTCCCGCCCATTGCAATTGTTGTAAACGAACTTCTGGTAATTTACTCGGTGCGTGCCGATGTACACTATTTAACAATGTTGGCGTTAACTGTTCCAACATCAGCCCCATCGAAACATTTACACGCTTAAGCTTTTGCATTTCCTCAAAACTTAATGGCCCCGCATTAGTATGTGGTAAAAACCCCATTGAAAGTGCTAATTCACACAAATCATAAATATGCCCAAACCATGCTTGACGCCTTGACGAATGGGGATGCACTTCACCGCTAAGGATGAGGATTTCACAGACATTTTGGCTTTGAAGTGGCTTTAAAATACTTTCTGCACTTGAAATACTCATCCAGGGACTTTTACCCGGTTCACTGCGAAAGTTGCAGTAACTACAGCGATTAAAGCACTCGTAAGTAGGAACGATTGTATAAGCAGGACTGTAGGTAACAAAACGATAATTATTAATTGGCATAAGCAGGATAATCTATTAGTTAAAAGAATGTCTTGTTCAGACTATATAGATTACAGTGTGACTGTTGCTGCCATTAGATTTAGATAAACAATAACTATTTTGCTTTGTAAATTTCTGGTAACTGCCACCAACAAACATTGGGATATTCGTGATGTTCTTCGTGGTAGCCGAAATGATAGCATGTGATAAACGACCACCAAATAGGACGGCTAATTGTTTGGGCACAATGAGGCTGTACATAACCTTCCATTGGTTCACTATGAGGTAAAAAAGTCCCGAAATAGAATAATTGTAATGAACTTAAAAGCGAGGGTAGCACCCAAAAGTAAGTTAGATTATCAGTTGGTATATGAAGTATGTATTTAGCAAAGTTATAAATAATAGTCAACGCAATTATTTGTCCCCAACTCCAGTAACCTTTCATAAAATGAAAATACCAAGCAAAGAAATTTTGGTGTTTACCATTATGAAAGTCCGGGTCTATTTTACTTGCGGGATTATGGTGGTGTAACCAATGTTTTTTCAGGAGTTTTTGATATGGTAAAAGACCATAAAGAGATAAGGTCAATGTTCCAATAAAATGATTAATCTTAGGATTCTGGGGAAATACTACGCCATGCATGGCATCATGAGATGTAATAAATAATCCCGTATATAAAAATGTCTGCCATAGTATAACAGGCAATAACATCCAAAATTTCAGCTTGGAGATGTCAAGTGAAAGTAATATACTCAGGCTAATAACCCATGCGCTAACAATAACAATAGCAATGAAAAGCCCTTTAAACTGAGATTTACTTTTCATTACTGAAGTCCGTTTTGTTTGATGACTGGGTGGTTGTTCTAACTGGATCACGTTTTTACTCCGCCTAGCATTCAGGTAAAAATTTCAAAAATAAAATATAGTCATGACAAAAACAACTAACCGAGAAAATCTGTTAGTGGTCAATTTTTTGCACTGGACAATGCCACTGCTAGAAAATATATAGAAATATTAAGATACTTTAACTAGTATTACACAAGCAACTGCTATTCTAAAAACTGTTTTCAGTTAAAAGGTTGGGTGATATGAGCAGGGACACTGTTGAACCTGGTATTTACAATAACCAGCGTCTTATCTTTGATCCTTTGTAAACAGTCTGTAACAAAGACAGTCAATATTAACGGGTAGTATAGGAAATCAGTGCGGGTACATACTGCACTAAGCTGTAGCCGTTCCCAAAGTAGGTAAACTAGAAAACCAATCATATCTAAGCGATCGCTCCAAAATTCAGGCTCAGGTGTCAGCACAAGTTCAGCAGCATTGCAATTTTTGCCATTGTGTGCAATTTCAGTTTTATCACTAAGATAAATTGTCATTATTAAGTTAATTTAAGAAGTTCATTACATTATTCATATTACTTAACTTAGCAATTTGACGCTATCTGTCTCTAGTTTCAAAGTAGAAGCAACTCTAAAGAATGAGATTTTAAGGAGTTTAGCAAAGATTTATCTAACAAAAGTTCAATAATAGCTTTTACTAGTACAACACGGCGGAAATAAACATACCATTTCAAATGGCGCAAGAAGCTCGGAATACAATTATGCGTGACTTTTGACTTTTGACTTCCGCCTTGCGGTACTAGCCTATAAAGCAGAGGTATTTTTACCAAACAACTGCTAATCAGAACTTGTAATTTCACTAAAAAACTATTTTGGGTATGAGAAAAAATCTAACAAAAGTTAGAAGGTTTTTGGAGTGTTATTAAGCAGACAAATTAACAGTAAATAGGTTTTTCAAACTTAAAGTATGACTCCTACGGTACTGATTACAGGTGCGATGCTTGGTTCGGCAAATTTATCGCAAGCTTTGTATCGTTTGTTCCCTGGTTTAATAAAGTGGGTTTTGCGGCAAGGGTTGAAGAATCAGGATAATTAATTTTTGCTACCAGCACATTCTGCTATTGTGACTCACATTCTCGTTTCGTTACATAGTGCCGATAGCGAAACATTGCTTCTAGTTGTACTTGTACTAACCAACCACTGACAAATTCAACTGTTCCTCCACCAGGCATAGAGAAGGAAATAGCGTCAGTCAGCCTAGTTTTGCCAGCTTCCGGTTCAAATTCATGTCGATGTACCCAAGATTCAAAAGGGCCAGATATCTGTTCGTCAGTAAACAGGCGATATTTTTCACATTCAGTATGACGCGCTAACCAAGTTAAGGGTAATGGGCCGAGAAACAGGCGAAATTCTGTGATAGCGCCCACGTTCAGTCCCCCCTCACGACGAACCACTTGGACTGGCTGCCAAGGTGGATTCAGCAGTTGCAAAATATCTGCCCTTTCGTGAAATTTCCAAACTACTTCTGGTGGGGCATTAATTACTGAGGAATGTTTAAAGTGCAGCATGGAAAGAAAAACCTAAAATTCAACTTTCGGATTCTGTATCAATCTCGATATCTAGGGTATCTTCATCAACCCGCACATACAAAATATTTGGGTTACAGCAAACTTGACAATCTTCAACGTAGGATTGCTGTCCTCCAGCACTCAAGTCAATAAAAGTTAAGTTCGGTTCGCCGCAATAGGCGCAGTAATACTCAGCTGTGTTTTGCATCAAGTTTTCAAGGTATTGGGGACTGGGTATTGGGGACTGGGTACTGGGTGTTGAATATTAACTTTTAATTCCTAGTCCCTAGTCCCTAGTCCCTAGTACTGGCTGTAGTTCCTTGGGGGATGGATTAATATAACTCTTTGCATCAGCCAAATGCTTTAGTAGTGTAGACTGTGGCAGAGGCCCTTGCAAGTGGCTCCAGGGTAATACTTGTTCTGTTGACCATTCGGCGTGGACATAGAAATCTAAATCGGGGATTTGTCCTTTGAGTTGTTTGAAAGCACGTTTGTAGCTACCCAAGGAGTTGCCAAAGTCACGAGTCAGTTGGAGGAGTTGGGACACTCTGCGATCGCCTCTCGACAACAAAGCTTGTATAATCGACCAATTATAGCTTTCTGGGCGAAATTCTATCCCCTGTGGTTTTAGCTGTTTTTGCAAAAACAGCAACCGCTTTTCGGCTTGGCGATTCACCCCAAACCATTGAAACGGTGTGTGTGCTTTGGGTACAAAGGTGCTGCATCCGTATGTTAACCGTAATCCCGGCGCAGCTTTTTTGATATTACGCATCATCGTTACGGTTTGTTCTAAGTCTTCTGCTTCTTCACCAGGAATTCCCGTCATTCCGTAGAGTTTCAAGCTTTTTAATCCGCCAGCTTTGGCATTTACCGCCGCTTGGATAATTTCGTCGTTATGCAGCTTTTTGTTGATGATTTGCCGGATTTTCTCGGAACCACTTTCTACTGCAATGGTAAGCGATCGCGTGTCTCGTTTCGTCAAAGTTTCTGCTAACTGGACTGTTACGGTATTGGTTCGCACTGAAGCAATACTGAGACGGACATCATCGTACTTTGGTTGACTAATATAATCTAGCAAAGTCTCAAATTCTGGGTGTTGAGTTACAGAAGCCCCCAATAATCCTAACCGATTTGTGACTTCTAAACCTCTTTCAATGGCTGGAATTAATGAACTTTCAAGACTGGCTGTTCTAAAAGGCAGTGTGAGATAACTCGCCAAACAAAAGCGGCACATTTCTGGACAACTTCTCACCACTTCCACCATGTAAATATTTTCCCATGCGGCTTTTTCGGTGACTACGGTTGATGCGGATAGAGTATTTCCTCTGTAAGTTTGCTTTTGCACCACTGCGGGAATTTCTGGAGAAATTGGTTTAATTGACTTTACTGCACCATCTATGCTGTGATATTCGACTTCATACAAACTGGGTACATAAATTCCTGGGATTTGTGCAAGTCTTTTTAGTTGAGTTTGTCTAGAAGCATTTCTAACTTCTTTGTACGCCTCAATGAAATTTCCCAGGAGGTTTTCGCCATCTCCCAGTAAAATTACATCAAAAAAAGCTGCAAAAGGTTCGGGATTCGCTGTGAGAACGGGCCCACCACCAAAAATTATCGGATGAGAATCATCACGATAAGTTGCCAGAATGGGAATTTCTAAAGATTCCAGCAAATTTAAAATATTCACATAATCCAGTTCCCAGGAAATCGAAAATCCCACAATTGCCGGTGTTCTGGGGAGTTGTTCGTGAGTATCTGTAAACAGGCGACTCACCTGCACATCATCACGCATAGCCAAAGTTGCCCAAACTACCTGATAGCCGAGGCTAGTGATACCTACGCTGTACTCATTGGGAAAGGCAAAAATGATGGGGATAGCATTGGTATCTGGGGTGGCGGGGGTGAAAAGGAGGCGTTCAGAGGTAAATACAGATGATGTCACAGGTGTTTCTTAGGGGTGTTTGAATAATGGAGTCTCATAGAATTCGCGCCTACAGAGGCAAAGGGACTTCCAAATAAAAAAATATACCATCGCTATAGAGGCAGGGGGCAGGGG
>NZ_CAXTNE010000130.1:0-21545 GCF_964245445.1 uncultured Nostoc sp. | reverse complement strand
TGGTGGTAAGTGCTAGCTTGAGAATAGCGATCATCTATTTGTTGCTCAATTTCTAGACACTGTTGATAGAAAGTTGTCGCCTGTGTAAATTGTCTCAAGTCTAAATAAGCATTTCCCAGTTTAAACAAAGCAGCAGTTTCGCCGTGAGGATTCTGAAGTTGCTGTGAAATACTTAAAGATTTTTGATAATAAGTAATTGCCGTATCAAATTGCCTTTGCTGAGAATAAGAATCTCCTAATGTGTTGAGGACTTCAGTATGAAAGGTGGAATCTTGAAACTCATTAGCTATTTTTTCAGCTTCTTCTAAATATTCTCTAGCTTTGATAGGTTCATTCTTACTTAAATAAGCGACTCCTAGCTGATGCAAAATATTACTACAGCTGCGGAGGTTTTCTCCTGTCGGATGATGTCCAGTAGGTTTATATTCCATTAGCAGGCGATGTAATAAATCGATCCGCTCTTGCTTTTCTGGAGGTTCTAATCTGTTTATGATTCTCTCAGTGTTTTGAGTCTCATTAATTGCATAATCTTTGGTAATTTGAGGTGTTTGAAACCGAAACATCGCCGATTGCCAAGCCCAAAAATCAGGAGCAAATTTGGCTAACCGAGTCAGGGCATAATCTGGCAGAATAAATAGAATGGGATGAGGAACAGTTTTTTTATAAGCATCTCGGACAAAGTTGAGGTCTTGTAAAACTGGTGGATAGTCTCCATAAACGCCAATAGACTTTTCTAACCCTTGTACAATCAAGACTAATTTTTTATTAGGTTCTATCTCAATAGTTGGTAATATCTTGACAATTTCATCTCTAAGAAATCGCAAATTAGCATCGGGAAAATCCAGATTCACAAACTGAATATCTCGACATTCAGGATTTGTCTTTAACGCCTCAAATAATATTTCTGCATCTGGGTAAAAATTAATTTCTACAAAACCAATCATAAACTTTTCTGCAAAGTCTATAAAGGTAAGTAATTGAGCAAATATCTCTTGATTAAGGGCGATAAACGCTCGTATTTCTGAACTAAGGTTGCGCTGCGCGTGCGGATTCGATGGCTTTCTGGAAGAATTCATTTTGCTTCACCACTGGATTGGGGTAATTCCATCGTTTATCGCCGTTGTATTCCAAAACTGAAGTGTTAAACAGCATTAACTGACCGATATCATCTTTGCTGACATTCTTAGTGATACACACTTGGGCTAAAAACGCATAATGTTCTTCAGGAATAAACCTTTCAAAATTAAATTGCTGTTGTTTCACAGCATAGATAATATCTTCGGCAATAATTTTGGGATGTTTGCGAGTACTAGCAGTTAGGCAAGCAGTCTGTATCATCTGCATTAATTGGCGGACATGTCCACCACTGGCTTTGGCTAAATCTAGCAATTCCTGGCGAGATTCAAATACAGCATCAATATCTACCCGCTTTTCAATGACACTAGCGACTGCTTCAAGCCCCGTTTGATTGTAGTTTAAATGGCAGCGATCGCGTTCAAATTCATAAATATTCACCATTGGGACAATATGAGGATTCCCATCAAACTGATTGAGTGGGTTTTTAGGCGAACAAAGCACAGAAATTGGAACTGTATAAATTATCGTGCAATATAGTTCTTGTAACTGAGCCGCGTAGTCAAAAAATAAATGTTCTGCGATCGTCGGTGGTACACGATCCATGTTGTCAAAAATAATCAATAAACCCTTATATTGAGGAAATTTTTTTCGGAGTTTAACGTAGGCATCTCCTAATAAAAGGTTAATATCTGCTTTGAGGCGTGATAGGTCTTTTTCTAAAGTTTGGCGAATAGTAGTTTTTTGCTTATCAGAACCTTTAATTTGTGCCAGTAATTTGACCATCAATTTCGCAATAAATGGTGCTTCTGGTTTCAGAGTCGCTTCTCCCTGAATACTGACAGACTTTTCTACAGTTTCTTCGGTTTCCTTGGTAATGTCCTTAAACCAAGATTCAAAATTTTCTAAAAGTTGAGAATCAAATTTTAAACCTAATTTACGCAACTCAAATTCTACTTGTTTGATAACGATTAAATATAAATCTGTATCATTAGCATCATTAATATCTGTTTCTTCATTAACTTCTAAATAAATTACATGATATTGTTCTTCCCATTGCTTCTGAATACGTTTTAACTCTGTACTTTTGCCACAGCCGCGATGTCCAGTAAACAAAATTGTGCGGAAATCTGTGGGTTCTTGAAAGTCTAAAATTTGACTAACTTGTTCAATTGCTGAAGTTTTGCGGACTGCTGATAAATCAACATAGTACCGCTCCATGTCTGCACCCTCTAGCGGTTCAACATTACAAACTTGAAATGCAGCTTTGAGAGTATTAGCACGCTGTTGATTCATTGGGTTTTGACTAACTTTATAGAGCCGACTTTCTCAAGATTAAATTTTAGGCGATCGCAGTGCGATTTTACATCTAATAAAACTTTACTTTTTGAATTGGCAAGCCTTTGTAATATCTTATACTTTAATAAAACGGATAACAATATAACCTTCAGCTTTACCCAGCGCTGGATTGCACAAGAGTGGTTTTGTTAAAATAGCGATCGTTTATAAACCTAGCTATTAAGTATAAATAATCTCCTAATAAAATTCAGAATTAGATTTAATTGTCAATCCTCCAAAAGGTATAAAGATGTTAGTTTGGCTTACTTAGTTAATTTTAATCAACCAAATCAAAAGGTTGCTCATGGTCATTTTCGCTCAACCACACTGGGTTGATATGAAAAAATAGCACAATTAATCAATTAATATCAATTTCAGTAATCAAACTGAGTATTAGTAAGTTCTAAAAAATTTACCAAAATAAGCTTGTATATTGCTCAAACATTTGAAAGAATAATTAAAATAATCATTAGTGGTACTAAATTATTAATTGTTACAGCAGATTTCAAGTTTGTGAGGTACACAAGCTAAGTCTGTTACCCCCTAAATTCTGTCTTCTGAATTCTGAATTCTGCTATATTTCTAATTACTAAGTTGTTAATTTTAGTGTGATGATTGTCTCATCAGCAAAAAAATTAACTTTGCTATTACTATATATTGAAAACTTATTTTATTTAATTTAATACAAAAACTACATGGATCAAGTAATTACTGCAATGGCAGATGCTTTATTTATAACTAATAATATAGGGAAAATAAAAAAAGTAAATCGTGCTGCTCAACACTTATTTGGTTTTAGTGAAGAAGAATTAATTAATAAACCAATATCATTAATAATTGATGATGAGCAAGTTTTAATAAAAGCCATTCATCAGCATTCTTTTTATCATAAAAATCTTCAAAATTTAGAGGTAGTTTGCCGAACCAAGACTAGAGAAAAGCGGTTGATTGCTTTTTCTTGTTCAGTAATTCCGAAAAAAATAAAAGGATTAGAAGAGATTGTCTACATTGGTCGGGATATTACTGCTCGGCAGCAACGGGAACAACGGACAAGTGCCCAGTATGCGATCACTCGTATATTATCAGAATCACAAACTGTAAAACAGGTAATTCCGCAAATTTTGCAGTCGATTTGTCAAAACTTGGGATGGGATTTAGGCGAACTTTGGGCACCAAGTCAATATATTGGCACTTCGGTACAAGGAGATAGCCTCAATGCAGTATTAAGGAGTGTGGAAATTTGGTCAAGTCGATTAATTTCTGCGCGAGAGTTTAAAGCAATCACCTGGCAAACTACATATACACCCGGTGTTGGCTTACCTGGCCGAATTTGGATCAGACGTTTGCCTCTGTGGATTCAAGATATTACAGAAGATGGAGACACTCGGCGATCGCAACCTGCTGCTGAGGCTGGATTGCACGCAGCTTTTGGCTTCCCCATCTTAGACGATAGTGAAATCTTAGGAGTGATGGTTTTCTTTAGCCGGGATATACAACCAAAGGATAAAGAGTTATTGCAAATGGTGGGTTCTATTGGTAGTCAAATCGCCCAGTTTATCAAACGCAAACAAGCAGAAGATGCTCTTGTAGAAAGTGAAGAACGATATCGAGATTTATTTGAAAATGCTAATGATTTGATTCAATGCGTTAATGCCTATGGTAGTTTTTTGTATGTCAATCGTGCATGGCAAGAAGCTTTGGGATATAGCGAATCTGAAATTGTGAATATGAATGTTTTCGATATTATACATTCAGAGTTTAAACAAGACTGTTTGCAAAAGTTTTATAGGGTGCTGTCAGGAGAAAAGATCGGACAAGTAAAAGCTGCATTCGTTACTAAAGATGGTCAAACAATCTTTCTAGAAGGTAATATTAACTGTAAATTTGTCGAAGGTTATCCAGTTGCGACTCGCGGCATTTTTCGCAATATCACCCAGCGATTAGCAACAGAAGAAGCGCTGCGCCATCAGCAGGAAGAAACTCAACGTTTATTGCTGAATATTTTGCCAGCAGCAATCTCCAAACCCTTGAAAGCAGCTAACATTGTCGAAGACGTTGCTGATGTCACAGTTTTATTTGCAGATATTGTCGGCTTTAGCGAAATTGCTGCTTCTATAAGTGCCATGCAACTGCTAAACTTACTCAACTCGATTTTCTCAACTTTTGATCGCCTCACCGAACAACATGGTTTAGAGAGAATTAAAACCATTGGCGATGCTTATATGGTAGTTGGTGGTTTGCCCACACACCGCCGGGATCATGCTCAAGCGATCGCTCAAATAGCACTCCAAATGCAAACTGCGATCGCTCTATTTAATACTGAGAATAACCAAAAATTTAGCATCCGTATTGGCATCCATACTGATTCCGTAGCTGCGGGAGTAATTGACTTCAAAAAAATTACGTATAATCTCTGGGGAGACATAGTAAACATCGCCCACTGCATGGAATCCCAAGGTATTTTTGGTAAAATACAAGTTACAGAAGATACTTATAAGTCTTTGTGTAATGAATTTTTATTTGAAAAGCGGGGCGAAATCGAAGTTAAAGGCAAAGGGAAAATAACCACTTATTTGTTGATTGGACGCAAGGGATAAAGGGCATGGGGCATTGAAAAGAGGCAGAGAGGCGGGGTACTGCTCTTGCTGAGGGGAAAATTTTTCTCCCTTGCTCCCTGCTCCCCTGCTCCCCTGCTTCTTCCCCACTCCCTACGGAGTATTCGGAATCAACCGCCCACAAGGATAAGTTGCTGTTTGCTTTTGGGCACTTTCAGCCACTGCTGCTGGAATCTGATCCGATGATTGGGTTTTGGCTGCTAGATAGTCTTTTTGCAGTTTATCCAAAATGGCTTCTCGCCTGTCGTATACACGCTTCAATGGACGAGGCTCACACTTGTTCAAGACGTATGCTGTCACCAATGGTAGAGCGATCGTGCTATCGGTATAACAAACAATAGTGTTAGGTAACTCTTCCGGGTCAATCTTACCCCAACTGACAGCTTCCGATGGGGTTGCTCCAGACAAACCGCCTGTATCTGGACGCGCATCGGTAAACTGCACAAAGTAATCGTGTCCTCGTTCTTCTAGCCCCAATACTTCGTGAAGTTGCGGTTGGGTTTGGAGCAAAAAGTTTTTGGGACTACCGCCACCAAGAATTACAGCCGCACTTTTTCCTCCTGATTCACGGGCATTATATGCGATCGCAGCCGTTTCATTTACGTCAATTGATGGATCTAACACCAACTGCGAACCTTCCAAAGCCAAAGCCGCCACGTTCATTCCAATTGAACTATCTCCTGGAGAAGACGTATATATAGGCACGCCATACTCATAAGCTGTAGCAAGCAAACAGGAATGCTGTACACCCAGTTGCTTTTCTACTTCCCGAACATACTTACCCAGTAAATAGTGAAACTCAGCAGTTCCCATCCGCTTCTGAAACGCTTCCCCTTGCAGAATCTTGCGGATGAACGCATCAGTTTCGAGTAGCACATCGTAACCAAAGATAATGTCATAAATGCGAATAGTGCCTTCTTGGCGCAGTTTCACATCATCCAAAAACGGATTACCAGCAAAAAGTTCAAAACCTAAACCGTAGTGCATATCGTGGTAAAGATTTGCACCAGTGCTAATCATCCAGTCAATAAAGCCGTTGCGAATTAAGGGTGCAAGTGCTGAAACCCCGAATCCTGCTGGCGTCATCGCACCGGAAAGGCTAACTCCCACCGTCACACCTTCCGTTAGCACATCACGACTCAATAGTTGGCAGATTTCCCGCAACCGCGCTGAGTTGTAAGCGGTAAAGTATTGATCAATCAAATCCACCACATTGATATCATTTGATATAGGTGTAGGTGCGATTTTTTGACCCAGCTGTTTAGACATTTTGGCACTCCCGAACAGTAAACACGCCGAATCTAATCGTATCTAGCTTTCAACCAAACTGACAGCAATTTTACTAGTACAGCACCGCGTGAATCCACCCATGCCACGAGGAAGAGGTTATTTCCCCCTGCCCTTTGCCTCTTCGTTGAAATTCTGAAAATATTAAATTTAATGGAAGATTTAATAGATAGAGACAGGTGTACGCTACCTACATGGGAATGCGTCAACAGAGGAGTCAACCAATGGGATATGTAATTGCTACTGCAAATATGAAAGGTGGCGTTGGTAAAACCACCCTCACCGTCAACTTAGCTACCTGTTTAGCTAAAAATCATGGCAAGCGAGTGCTTGTCCTTGATTTAGACAGCCAAATTAGCGCCACACTCAGTTTAATGTCGCCTTTAGATTTTGCCAAGCGTCGTAAACAAAGTAAGACATTTAGGTATCTGATAGACCAAGTTATCAATCCAGAACCAGAAGCAAAATTGACAATTCAAGATATCATTCAATCCCAGGTTTGTAATCTTCCAGGACTGGATTTATTACCAGGAGATATCGACTTATATGATGAATTTGTTGTGTCAGAAATGCTGCATCAGCAAGCAACTGCTTTGGGTGAACAAGACTTTGAAACAATTTGGAATCGCTTTGAAAGAGTCTTGATCAATAATATTTTAAAACCTGTACGTCAAGAATATGATTTTATTCTCTTGGATTGTGCGCCTGGATATAATTTATTAACTCGTAGCGCTTTAGCTGCCAGTGATTTTTACATACTTCCTGCTAAACCAGAACCCTTATCTGTAGTGGGTATTCAACTACTAGAAAGACGCATTGCCCAATTAAAAGATAGTCACGGAAATGAAACCAAAATAGATATAAAAATGCTGGGAATTGTATTCAGCATGTCTAGCGCTAACCTTCTTACTGGCAGATACTATAAACAAGTGATGCACCGCGTTGTTGAAGATTTCGGTGTAGAAAAAATTTGTAAGGTACAAATACCAGTTGATGTCAATGTTGCTAAGGCTGTTGATAGTTTTATCCCAGCTGTTTTAAATGCTCCTCAATCAGCTGGCTCAAAAGCGTTCTTTCAGTTAACTCAGGAGTTGTTGCAAAAGCTATAGCTATAGCTCCTGAAGTGTTGAGTTCAACGAAGAGGCAGGGGGACTCGGGGCCCCCACGGAGTGGGGATTGGGGGAAATGACCCCATAATGACCCCATCAAAAACTGCCCTCTGCGTCCTGCCTCCCTTAATAAAAAGTGGTAATAATTAACTGATTTTTCCGACAAGTCCAGCGTTTATACTGAAGCTATGTACAGCAATATTCGGCTATTGAGTGAAAAGGCCAGTAAATTTCGCTAAGAAACAATGCTTACTAAAAATTCTGTAAAGGCAGAGAAAAATCAACGCTTGGTAATGCCTTTACCACGAACTCTGAGTTATCTCGAAACCTGGGGCTTTGGCTTAACGGGTCATGTGGGATGGATTGGTACTGCCCCCATTATTCATGCAGCGTTAGGGCCTAAAGCTATCTTAGTTTGGTTGTTTGGCACGATCATTTCCTTTTTACTCAACTTGCAGGTACAAAGTCTAGGTAGACATTGGCCAGATGTCGCTGGGGGAACACCAAACTATACCACTAGGTTACTAAAGAACTTTCCTAGCTTAGGCCGTTACGTAGCATTAGGATACTTTTTTAGCTGGGCAGCAGCACCAGCACTGTATGCAATTATTCTCACAGACCTAATTAAAGTCAATTTTGTAACATTAGGTATTTCTTGTCCAGAAACTTTTTTAAAACTTCTTTTTACAGCAATTCCTTTTATTTTGGCTTTCAGTGGCACTCGTGCTTTAGCACTCCTGCATTTATTTTTTGTATTCCCAGCCATTTTATTACTACTTTTGTTTTGTTTTCAAGGCGTAGTATGGTCAGCCTTCTCAACCACTAGTTTTAAACTTATCCTAACTAGCAGAGATAGTTTGAGCTTTGAAGAATGGGCAAAGTGGTTTTTTCTGGCTAGCTATTCAATTTATGCTTGTGAAACCACTTCTTCATTTGTTGCTGATAGCCGCCACCCATATAAAACTTTGAAGTTCTTAACCGTAGCTGCTTGGCTAATTCCTGCGGTGTTTTTAGGTGCTTCTTGGGTATTAATGTGTTCGCCTCCAAATCCAACAATACGTGACGATGCCTTCTTAAATCTGGTGGCGGCTTCTAAGCCTTTTTGGGGTGAATCTACCTCTTTTATAGTCACACTTCTGATTACTGTATCCTGTCTTTTAAGTGCTGCTACGGCAGTTTCCAACTCTCCTCGGATATTATATCAACTTGCTTTAGACGGTCAGCTTTCTCCTCTATTTACATTAGTTTCTCCCCAAGGTGTCCTTGGGCCCGCTATCTTAGTTACCTTTCTACTCAGTCTGCTTTGCCTGAATTTGGGAAATGTACCTCAACTTGTAACAGTAGCAGGCACCTGTTATCTTGTGTCAATTATGGGTCTACATCTGGGATTATGGCTGTGTCGGGGCAAACCGCAGGTGTTATGGCCTTGGTGGTCACTTGGTTTTTTCTGTGTAGAAGCAGTAGTTCTAATAGTAGGAGGTTTAGCTTGGAATTGGAGAGATTTTTTAGTGGGTTTATTATTACCCATTATTCTGATGATAGGAGATATAGCGCTACGTCGCTTAAATTTAGAACCATTAGACCTAAAATGGTGGAGACAGCATTACAACGTTAGGTCTAGTAGAAACAACCAGGATTTTGTCGTACTACAGGTGATTGTCCTAGTATCATTAATTTGTATTACTACTACAAGCAGTTGGCTTATCCGCGATTTATTAGACAAAAATTATCATAACATTCATAATTCTTTGCTAGCTATTCTGTTAGTAACACTTTCTGTTGCAGGGGTTGCGATCGCTTGCTGGACAACCTTACCACAAATCGTTGCTATTGATGATGCACGCAAACAAGCAAAAAGTCTATTTATTACTACTCTCGATACCGTCCCCGATACTGTTTTAGTCTTAGATGAAAACGGTAAAATTTGCCAGACAAATACTGCTGCTGCTGAATTATTTCAAACAACTATTCAGCAGCTAATTGGCAAAAAACTGAATCAACTCTTAATCAGCTATCGCGGCAAACCGGAGCAGTGGTCTATAAGAAGTGAGCAAACCTTAAAAATCAACCAAGGTCTACTAATTGTTGAATCGACTATTTCACAGCCATTTAATTCCCAGCTACGAGAATATGTTGTTATTATCCGTGATATCACTAAACGTAAGTTAGAAGAAAAAGAATTAGTTCGGTATCGTGATCAGCTTGAGCAGATGGTTCTAGAACGCACCGTTGAACTTATTAGAGTGAATCAACAACTTGAGCAAGACATTATCAAGCGTCAACAAGCACAAGATCAATTACTGCACAATAGTCTTCATGACGGGCTAACAGGATTACCTAATCAACAATTATTTTTGGAGCGAGTGCAGCGAGCAATAGAACGTAATAAAGAGCAAAATAAATATTTATTTGCCGTACTCTTCTTAGACTTAGACCGTTTTAAAGTTGTTAATGACAGTCTTGGACATCTACTAGGAAATCAACTTCTAATTGAAATTTCTCATCGGCTAAAATTAGTTCTGCGAGTTGGAGACATAGTTGCCCGTTTTGGTGGGGATGAGTTCACAATCTTAATTGAGGAAATTGAGGATATCAGCACTGCTATACAGGTAGCCGAGCGAATTAAAAAAGTGCTAGCTTCACCATTTCAATTAAATGAGCATAGGGTGTTTACTAATGCTAGTATTGGCATCGCTTTAAGTAAAGCAGATTATGAGCAAGCAGCGCAGATTCTCCGCGATGCCGATGTGGCAATGTACTGCGCCAAATCACTTGGTAAAGCACGCTATGAAGTCTTTGACGGAAAAATGCACGAGGGTGCATCTTTACTCTTGGAGTTAGAAACTGCTTTGCGAAATGCACTGCTCAAACAAGAAGAATTTCACCTTGATTACCAGCCAATTATTTCACTGACAAGTGGTAAAATTATTGGATTTGAGGCACTGATACGTTGGCATCATCCAGAACGAGGGCTTGTTTCCCCTGAAGATTTTATTCCTCTGGCAGAAGAAACTGGAATGATTGTTAGTATCGGGCAATGGGTGCTTTATGAAGCCTGTCATCAAATGCATAAATGGCATAAACAATTTCCTAGCTCATTACCTCTGACAATGAGCGTTAATTTTTCTGGGAAACAAATCACCCAACCTGATGTGTTTGAACAAGTTAAACATGTTTTAGAGCAAACTGGACTGAACCCATGCAGTTTGAAACTGGAGATTACTGAAACCTTGTTGATGGATAATTTTGAATTAGCTACCACCATACTTTCCCAGTTAACAGCGCTGAATGTCGAGTTGCACATGGATGATTTTGGTACTGGCTATTCATCTTTGAATTATCTGCACCGCCTACCAATCAAAACGCTTAAAATTGACCGTTCTTTCGTTAGTAATATAGGTAGTCGAGGAGAAAATTTAGAAATTGTTCGAGCTATTGTGACATTAGCTCATAATTTAAATATGTCTGTAACAGCAGAAGGGATAGAAACTGTAGAGCAATTAGCACAACTGAAGGCTTTACAATGTGATTATGGACAAGGGTATTTTTTCTTACCAGCTATGGAAAGTGCAGAAGTAGAAACATTACTTGCTGCTAACTTGTGTTATAAAAACTTTTTAAAGAGATAAAATAGGAGTCAGAATTCAGGAGTCAAAATTCAGAATACTCTACCCATAAAAGGATAAACTTTTAAGGCGAAAAATTTTAATGCTAGTTGCGCCTATTAGGGGCAAAAATGCGTAGAGGGACGAAGTATGGTTTTAAACCAATATTTAGAAGCTAGTCTTACAGAATTAATACTGAACACTGAATACTGAATTCTGACTCCTGAGTTCTAAATTCTTTTCATAAAATCTTGCAATCAAATTCTCTTTAAAGAAACACCTTGTATTGGGCGATTAAGATCACTTGAGAACATACATTAGTGTAGTACTGGCTGTAGCTGGAAATCCTCGACATTATCAAGTAATCCTTCTTCTTGCAAAAGTTCATTAATAAAAATATCGATTTTATTCTGATTAATATTCTGCATAACTATAATATGTGCCCAATCTTCAAAAACTGCTAACTGCCACTTTTTAATTAACTTTTGAGAAGGTTTTTGAAACACTACGGTATTGGAAAATTTATTTAACATGCATGGATATTCTCTTATTTGAAGTTGTTGGAAAAGATATTGAGCATTATCAATACAAGTATTTGCTTCTCTAGCTAATCCATCATAACCTCTTGTTTGCACTGCATACCAGAGAATTAGGGGAGTGTGACCGTTTCTAGATCCTAGAATTGTTGTATCTGTTGAACCAATATATTCAATTGCTGTTTCAACTTTCTTTACCCATTTTTTCTTAGTTAAAACTACACCACAAGGTAACGGAGAACCAATGAATTTAGCAGAAATTGCTATACTATCTATGGGTTTTTGAAAGTTAACTTGCGGTGCGCCATCTAAAAACGGTAATATTAATCCTGAAAGTGCAGCATCACAATGAATGTAATAATCTTTAATCTGATTGCGCTCTAAAATTTCTAGAACTTTGTCTAAGTTATCAATTGCACCTTTGACAGTAGTTCCAATATTTAAATTTATGATGGCTGGATAACTACGATTTTCGCTAAGTAGTTGTTCAAAATGGTTATAATCCATTTCTCCATTAATTTGCGAATTAACAACATTATGTTGGATACGAAATAATTTAGCTGCTTTGGGAATTGAGTAATGAGAGTCTTGTGATGAGTAAAGAATACCATTTGGATAGATTTCTCTTGCTAAGAACATTCCATATAAATTACCTTCAGTTCCACCAGCAGTAACATAACCCCAAAACTGATCTTCTGGAATTTTATAGAGATTAGCAAAAAAAGATAATACTTCTTGCTCAAACTTACGAGAATGAAGGCCAAAATCTGGTTCTACATAAGGATCTCCAGCATTATTTAACAGATATTTAAAAAATTGTGCGATCGCACTGTAATCACAACTTAAATTATATGGATAGCCTGCATGAAACTGCGATCGCTGTTCTATTTGCACCAAAAAATCTGCCAAGTCTTTAACAACTTTATTTGACATATCTTTGTGTCTCTCGAATTTTGATTGGCTTAATGGATGTTTTAATCTAAATTATACGTATTAATCCATACCTTTATATTTTCTTAATAATACGGCAAGACGCCTCTAGAAATGAACTTATTCCAGTGATAATACTTAGATGTTTTCAGTAATAACACCCATTTTTTTGGTTTAAAAGTATATTACACTTAGAAATTACGCATTATACGAAATAACCATAATGTGTATTACGCAAAATATCTATTTCAGGCAGTGACTGCAACCTGATTTAACCTGAATTCCACGGATGATGTAGTGTCTATCTAATTAGCTGAATGAAAAGACCACTAAGAGGTTTTACTAGGCAAAAAATTCCCTCTCTGACGGGCGAGAGGGAAAAACTTGAACTTTAGTTGAAGGTAGGGAGAGGTTTGTTGAAATAACGTATATTTACTAGAACTCTCCAGCTAAGGCTGCAACGCATCGTTCGCAAATTAAGGGATGTTCTGCTGATTCTCCTACATGAGTAGAGTAGTTCCAACAGCGATCGCATTTTTGCCCATCTGCTTTGTGAACCTCAAAATATATGTCAGCATCTTCTCCTTCCTTAGAAATGGGTTCAAATGGCACTTCTACTTGAGAAGCTAAAAATAGATAACGTAACTCATCTACACCATTACTTTTTTCAACTGAACCGTGAGTATGAGGATTGAAAGCTTGTAAACGTTGACGCAATCTTTCATCGAAGACATGCATCACAACTTTCGCTTCTAAAGAAGATCCAATTGTTTTTTGCAATCGATATATTTCTAGAGTTTTGTTCACCTTATCACGAATTTTCCGTAACTCTGTCCAAAATTCCGCTAACTCTGGATTACGCCATTTTTGGTCTACCTGCACCCAACCGGCTTCAAACACTGATTTGTAAGGTGTTTTGTAGGGGAGATATTGCCAAATATCTTCGGCAGTGTGGGATAGTACTGGTGCGATCGCTCGTGCTAAATTATCTATTGCTATCTTCAGCACCGTTTGACAACTGCGACGGCGAAAAGCATCCTTTGCACTGATGTACAGCCTATCTTTGGCAATATCTAAATAAAAATTGGATAAATCCACCACGCAGAAATTCTGCACTGTTTGGAAAAAGCGGAAGAATTGGAAACTTTCAAAGGCAAGGGTTACTTCCTCAAATACCTCAGTGATGCGGTGCAGCATATAACGGTCAAGTTCTGGCAATTCCTCGAAGGGAACTGTATCTTTTTCCGGGTCAAAATCATCCAAGCTACCCAACAAAAACCGCGCCGTATTGCGGATTTTACCTCTGACATCGTTCATCTGCTTGATGATGTTTTTGCCAATGCGGACATCGCCGGAGTAGTCAACCGATGATACCCACAATCGCAATACATCTGCACCGTAGGGCGGTTCTACTTTTTGATTTTTCCCGCCTTCAATGATTATATTTGGGTCAACCACGTTTCCTTCTGACTTACTCATCTTTCGCCCTTGTTCGTCCAAAGCGAAGCCGTGAGTTAGCACAGTTTTGTAAGGTGCAATGTCATTTACCGCTACACTAGTGAGCAAACTTGACTGGAACCAGCCGCGATGTTGGTCAGAACCTTCCAAATATATATCAGCAGGGTAGCGTAACTCTGGACGCTGTTGGACGACAGATGCCCAAGATGAACCAGAATCAAACCATACATCCATTGTGTCTGTACCTCTGCGGTAAGACTTACCATTTTGACGATAAGATTCGGGTAATAACTCCTCCACTGAAAGTTCCCACCAAGCATCAGAACCTTTTTCTGCGATAATTCCTTGGACGTGGTTGATAATTTCCTCATTCAGCAGTGGTTCACCCGTGACTTCATCGTAAAAAACGGGAATGGGTACACCCCAACTCCGTTGACGAGAGATACACCAATCGGAACGTTCCGCTACCATTGGCGTGATGCGATTTTCACCTTGGGCTGGAATCCATTTTACAGTTGCGATCGCCTTTAATGCTTCTTCTCTAAATCCTTCCACGGAAGCAAACCATTGTTCAGTAGCGCGGAAAATCGTTGGTTTCTTCGTCCGCCAATCATAAGGATACTTGTGGGGATATGGTTCTTCCTTCAACAAAGAACCAGCCGCAGCCAGTGCATCAATCACGGCTTGATTCCCATCACCCAGCACATTCAACCCAGCAAATTGTCCCGCTTCTTCGGTAAAATTGCCATTGTCATCCACTGGTGCAAGGATGGGTAAACCGTAACGCTGACCAACAATGTAATCTTCTTGACCATGACCGGGTGCAGTATGTACCAACCCAGTACCCGACTCAGTGGTGATATAATCACCGCCCACAACAATTGGACTTTCCCGGTCAAATAGAGGATGACGGTAAGTAGTATATTCTAAATCATTCCCCTTAAACGTTGCTTTTACAGTTAACTCAACTCCCAACGTTGAAGATAAACGTTCTACTAAATCAGCAGCAACAATTAGGTATTGGAAATTACTTTGCGCCTCCGTTTCTGGGCGGGAAACTTCCACCACTGCATAATTCAAATCTGCATTCACCGCTACAGCTAAATTCGCCGGAATTGTCCAAGGTGTAGTTGTCCAGATAGCCACACCCAAATCTGACAGATATTCCGCCAATAGTGGTTTTACAGCTTCCGCCAAACTTGTAACTGCAAAAGCTGCATAGA
The DNA here is from genome assembly GCF_964245445.1 of uncultured Nostoc sp. GTDB lineage: Bacteria > Cyanobacteriota > Cyanobacteriia > Cyanobacteriales > Nostocaceae > Nostoc. Next base: position 6,370 of record NZ_CAXTNE010000130.1, on the reverse strand, counting down.
TACTGCGGGAAACGTGACCTTCTGGATATTCCAACTCAGCTTCAGCCAAAGCAGTTTTAGAACTGGGACTCCAGTGAACAGGCTTCAAACCGCGATAGATGTAGCCTTTCAGGAACATCTGACCAAACACGCCAATTTGAGCCGCTTCATAAGCCGGCTTCAAAGTTAGATAAGGGTGGTTCCAATCACCCCAAATACCGTAGCGTTGAAAATTTTGGCGCTGGTCGTTTACCGTAGTTAGAGCAAATTCTTCCGCTTTCTGCCGCAGTTGTAAAGATGTTAAGTTTTGCCGTTCTGCTGACTTCATGTTCTGCAAAACTTTTAACTCAATTGGTAAACCGTGGCAATCCCAACCAGGGACGTAGCGAACTTTACGTCCTTGTAGCAGTTGGTAGCGATTAATAATATCTTTAAGAATTTTATTTAAGGCATGACCAATATGGAGTAAGCCATTAGCGTAGGGAGGCCCATCGTGCAGTATAAATAATTCGCCAGGGTTATTTTCGGAAAGGCGATCGTAAATTTTATTTTCTTCCCAAAATTTTTGGATTTCAGGCTCACGCTTGATAGCGTTTGCCCGCATATCAAAATTAGTCTTGGGTAGGTTTACAGTATCTTTGTAACTTCCTGATTCGGTCACAGTCTCATGCCTAGAATTAGGTGTGCAGGTTTTATTAATTATAGAAGATGGCATCGAAACCAAATTTTGCTATGTGAACGTGAGTTTAATAAATATTATTTGACCTCTCCCCCAGCCCCTCTTTGTTGGCGTCAGCCTGCCGTTAGGCATAGCAAAGAGGGGAGCAAAAAGCTGAATTTTCCGTTCAAGTCTCTCCCTCTCCGACTCGGAGCTACCGTGTATACACAAGTCCAATTACCCCCTTTAGAAAGCTACCGTGTATACACAAGTCCAATTACCCCCCTTAATCCCCCCGATATATTGGGGGGAAAAAGAAATCTAGTTCCCTCCCCAATATATCGGGGAGGGTTAGGGTGGGGTAAAATCCAGGTTCGCAAGCTATTTCATACTTGTGTATACACCCTCTCCGACTCGGAGAGGGACAGTTTTACGTAGTAAAACCAGGGAGAGGTTTCTAGGCGATTAGGAGAGATTGAGAGTTAATCAACAGAAAGTAGTATACTTTTATGGGTTCGCGTAAAGCTATCCAAAAGTTTCGTCTAAAAACCAAGAATTTTGGGGTTGCTCTAAATGCTAAGTCCTGTAGTAACAGTCAGTATCTTTCAAAAACAACCCGACCCTCAAGCATTTTCAGCAGGCAAAGTCATCTTTGAAGAAGGACAGTCTGGCGATAACATGTACGGGATTCTAGAAGGAACAGTGGATATATTAGTCAATGGTAAGGTTGTAGAAACCATTGATACAGGCGAAGTTTTTGGTATTGGGGTACTTGTAGGAGTAAAAAATAGAACTTATACAGCTATTGCCAAGGTGGACAGCAAACTTGCTTCTGTTGATGAGAAAAGATTTCTCTTTGCCGTTCAGGAAACACCCATGTTTGCTCTACAGGTGATGAAAAGTTACTCAGAGCGTTTAAGTGGCTTGCAGCGTATGCTGTGAGGTAGGAGGTAGGAGGCAGGGGGCAGGGGGCAGGGGGATGCAATGAGCATGTCTGGTTCTCATTGCAGGACTTTAAGTGAAGGTTCTCGTAGAGATGGGATGCAGTATTACAAGTGAGCCTCCAGCCTTCTGCTTTTCTTGGGAAAGATGCAGAAATTACTGGAGTTAGCAATGGTACGTAAACGGTTGATTATTGAGATGGGGATGGGAATAGATCAGCATGGACAAGAACCGACAGTAGCGGCATCTAGAGCAGTACGAAATGCGATCGCTCATAATGCTTTACCTGGTGTTTGGGAAGTTGCTGGTTTGAGTCACCCCAATGAAATGATTATAGAGGTTCAGGTAGCAGTTCCATACCCAGAACAAGTTAGGGAAGAAGAAGTACTCGCTGTACTCCCATTTGGTAGAAAAACCCTCACCGTAGAAGCTGGGGGGATGATAGTTCAAGGGCGGGCGATTCCCGAACTCAATGATAAAAATGATGAAATGTTGATTGCGATCGCTGCTGTTACAGTTCTGATCGAAGATGAGTAACTGAGGTAATTCCTCTATAAACAAATGACTAAATTGAAAGTTATAGAGTAAATCTCGCGATCGTTGAAAATTAAGTGACATACAGCAATTTTCCAGTAGGACTCCATTTGTGCAGGCGCGATTTTTAATCGTTAAGTATATTTGCCAATTACTTTATCAAAAAGCCTCATTGCTTTATAAAAATACCTGTTTAATTTATCAAAATACTTAAATTGCTTTCTCAAAATGAGGTTTGACTTACTCAAACCCCAGTTTGCTTTCTCATTTTGGTGTTTTCCGCAAGCAAAAGCAGCTTTGACTTACTCAAAAGCTGTGTTTGCTTTCTCATTTTGGTGTTTTCCGCAAGCAAAAGGAACTTTGACTTACTCAAAAGCTGTGTTTGCTTTCTCAAACCCCAGTTTGCTTTCTCATTTCAGTGTTTTCCGCAAGCAAAAGGAACTTTGACTTACTCAAAATGCTTGAATGATTTCTCATTGTTAATTGTTGAAGTTTTACCCTAAAAATGTTTTATCTCTGGGACTAGTTAAGCCACGGCGTAAATGGAGCAACCATTTAAAATCCCTAAAGAGCTTATTCCATAATACTTTTGACTTCTGATTTTTGACTTCCGCCTTCCAGTACTAGGGATTTACAATCCAAAAGTATAAAATTATAGAAACCTGGAGAAAAATATGTCATTAGAAACAGAGACACTACAGGCGACACCACCAACTTCTACTTTTGAGACGCTTGAGGAGAAGCAAGAATTTAACTGGAGGCAATGCTGGTATCCTGTCACCTTTGTACAAGACTTACCTACCGACCGCCCTCATAGCTTTTCCTTGTACGATGAACCTTTGGTTTTGTTCAAAAACAAAGATGGACAGTTTATCTGTTTAACAGATCGTTGCCCTCACCGTACAGCAAAACTTTCCGATGGACAAATTATTGATGGCAAAATTGAGTGTTTATATCACGGTTGGCAGTTTGGCAGTGATGGTCAATGTTTGCACATTCCCCAATTACCAGCAGATGCAAAAATTCCAGCCAATGCTTGCGTGCAATCCTTTAAAGTTGTGGAACGTCAAGGCATGATTTGGGTGTGGGCTGGTGAAAAAGAAACTGCTGTTGATGAAAATATCCCAATTTTGCCAGATTTAGATAAGCCAGGATTTGTGTGTGCAGACTTTATATTGGATCTGCCTTATGACCAAACATATCTAATAGAGAACGTTACCGATCCGGCTCATGTTGCTATTAGCCATCATGGCACTAGGGGGGGTAGTAATCGCAAAAATGCCCAACCGCTAGAAATGGAAGTCCTAGAGAGTTCGGCTCAGGGGATTCGAGCTAAGTGGCGGGGAATTAATAAATCAAATGAAGCTTGGAAGTACATTGATTTTGTTGCTCCAAGTCTTGTGCTGAACAATGCTTATATTGAAGACCGAGGTTGGACATTTGGACTAGCTTTATATTCGATTCCTTTAGGTAAAGGGCGATGCCGTCTTTTAGCTAGAGGTTATCGTAATTTCATGACTTGGGGAGTCAAGCTAAGACCACGCTGGCTAGATCACTTAAATACCAACAAAATATTAGAGCAGGATTTACCTCTCATTGCGGGACAACAGTCAGAAATTGAGCGCTTAAAAACAAGTCTCAAAGAACTATATTTGCCTCTAAAAACATCTGACACATTAGTAGTTGAATACCGCAAGTGGCTAGATAAATTTGGGTCATCTTTGCCTTTTTATCAAGGCTATTCCACATGGAAAAATGTTGAGAATGATGAGTTGAATACAAAGCCGATTTTGTTAGACAGATTCTCGCGTCACACCCTTATTTGTAGTTCCTGCAATCGAGCTTATCAAGTTACAAATAGGGTTAAGCAAAGTTGTATAGGGGTAGCGATCGCTCTAGCTGCTGTAGCGATACTTGCAGATGATTCTAGAATTAAAATTGCCGCAATATCGTTTTCTGTAGCAGCAGTTGTCATGTCCGCTATGGCTCAAACACTCAAAACTCACTTTGAGCGTTCCTACACTCGTCACTAAAATCGGGACTGGGCAAAGTTCCTAGTAAGGACTTTAGTTCTTATTTTCTATACATTAAAGTGCTTACTACAAACCCTCTTACACTAGTACGCCACGGCGGAAACAGAGCAACCATTTAAAATCTCTAAAGAGCTTATTCCATAATACTTTTGACTTTTGAATTTTGACTTCCGCCTTGCGGTACTAGCTTAGAAATTGTACTGGTACACTGTACCGAAAGTTTGTTTACCTTAAACAATTTGCTTAAACTCTTTGCGTGGTTAAGTTATGCTCAAGTTAGTGGCTCTACGCTAAAGTAAAAATATTGGGATAAAAATCTCTGGCAGTAAGTTCAACTGAATCACTAATCTTTACCACTGCGGCGATAATGTCTCAAGAGCATAACGAATCACTCCAAATTCAGGAGATCACCAAACTAAAACCGAAACACTTTGCTGATTTAGTCAGATCAGCACAATTGATTTTTGACCCCACAGCCGGAGTTTCGGGAAGACATATAACAGTTAACTGGGAACAATTTGGAATTCCCCATGATGTGGCAGACAATCTCAAATCACTTGGTCAGCAGTACCAATATGCATCTCCTCACATCCCTGTTGAAGACATTTGGAGTAAATTAACTCCAGAAACTCGTATTTGGTTCGTTGAAAATAAAGATAGGTTGTGGCAGCTTGAAGAAGCTTTCCCAGCCCTTGACGAAGATTAAACGGCTGAATCATTGAAAGGAATATAAATTATTTCTAGGGGTACAACGATCATTGTGCCCCTATCCTCTCTCTAGAGGCATTTTTGTTTGAATACAACACGCGGTAAATTTAAACCTAGTGGTCTGTCTCATTAAGTTTGTAGTAAGCACTTCAGTGCTTAAAAATCCAGGACTAAAGTCCTAGATTTGAGTGCTAAAGCGCTCACTACGAACCTAGCAAACTTGACTTGATAGACTCTAGTTATCTTATGCGATCGCTCTAGCTTAAGTACATAAGTTAAATTAATAAAAAAGCCCATTATAGATGAATCAAAGCCTAAGTATTGCTCCTAACCTAGAAGAACACACTCATGAAAATCCCGTTGTTACTAAACAACAGCTATTTACCAAGCAACTAATTGTCCTTGTCTTGGAAATGCTTCTGGCATTACCTCTGGGTTTACTCCTCGCCAAGTTCCAAATTGGTAGGATTGCCTGGATATTTGGCGGGATTGCTGCTGGTACAGTGGTTCTTCAAGGGTGTCGAATTTTTTATCAATATTCTCCCCAACCTAACCGCACTGCGAGAAAAGTGGGAATGGCACTTGTAGGCTTAACTGTTGGCGCTTCCAATACCCACGGAAATCTAGCTAGTGTTGCTTCTAATATTCCCATATTTATTTTTCTTACCTTGTTTCTGCTGCTGAGTGGAAGCTGTATTGGTTATATTTACTCGCGCCTTAGCAAAACCAACCTGCTGACAGCAATGCTGGCTACAGTTCCGGGTGGTGTGGGAATTATGGCAGCGATCGCCGCCGATTACAACAAAAATGTTAGTTTGGTTGCCTTAATTCAGGCGATTCGCGTCACCTCAGTAGTTATTCTAATTCCCTTCATCGCTAAGACATCAACTGGTAATTACTATCCGCAAACACTCCCAATCAACGCTGCTTGGCTCAATTTCGATCCATTTCAACTAGAATTACTCTTGTTAGTACTAGTAATTACTGGATTAGTTGTTTATCCAGCTATATTATTTAAAATTCCGGCTGGCGATTTCTTTGGTGCATTGTTGATTGGTATCGGGTTTAATCCTTTGCTACATTGGCTACCTTTTGTCGGTGATATTAGCTTTAGTCCGCCGCCAATAATTAACTTATTGGGTCAAATGCTTCTGGGAATTACTATTGGTGAGTATTGGGGAGACAAACCCAACTTTAGAAAGCGGACTGTCGGCTATGCCTTAATGTCTGTGGGGATGACCCTAATAGCGGGAGCGATCGCTGCTATACTTGCGATGCAATTAACCTCTTGGGACTGGTTAACCTGTCTTTTAGTCACAGCACCAGGAGGATCAGCAGAAATGATCCTGGTTTCTTTAGCATTAAATCATAATGTTGAAATCGTCACAACTGGTCATTTAGTGCGACTAATTGCAATTAATAGTTCCCTGCCACTTTGGGTGTTTTTGTTTCGCCGTTTGGATGAGCAAGTTTCAAAGCCAATTTAATTGATGAAGGCAGGGGAAGCAGGGGGCAG
>NZ_CAXTNE010000129.1:0-21555 GCF_964245445.1 uncultured Nostoc sp. | reverse complement strand
CCCCCTGCCCCCTGCCCTCCACTTCTTATGATGGGATTGATTAAACAACTGCGACGGCGAACCCCTCTTGGATGGCTGCAACTGAATCATGAAAAAAGCCGTCTTTTAGTGGCATTGTCAGGGATTGCCTTTGCGGATCTTCTCATGTTCATGCAACTGGGCTTTCAGACCGCGCTCTATGACAGTAACACTAGACTGCATCGCAGTTTGCAAGCAGACATTGTTTTAACCAGTCCTCAAGCCCGTAACTTGCCAAGCTTGTCTACATTTTCTCGGCGGCGACTTTACCAAGCAATGGATATACCAGGCGTGAAGTCAGCAGAACCAATGTATTTCAGCAACACAATCTGGAAAAATCCCCAAACACACCGTGAGACGGGGGTGTTAGTTATTGGGTTTAATCCAGATAAGCCAGCCTTTAACTTACCCGATGTTAACCAGCAATTGCAGACAATCAAGCTGCCAGGTGCTGTCTTGTTCGATCGTGGTGCTAGAGGAGATTATCAAAAAGCGATCGCTCAAATTGACCAAGGTAAAACCTTAACCACTGAAATAGAACGGCGCACAATTACCATTAGTGGCTTATTTCAAGTCGGGGCTTCCTTTGGTTCTGATGGCAATTTGATTACCAGCGATCAAAACTTTTTACGGCTATTTTCTGGGCGACAGTCCAGCAGTGTCAGTTTAGGTTTGATTAAGGTAAAACCAGGCTATGACCAGAAAAAGGTAGCAGCAACATTGAAAGCCTACCTAAGAGATGATGTCAGAGTCTTAACCCACGCCGAATTTATTGAATTTGAGAACAACTTCTGGAGAACAAATTCTCCAATTGGCTTTATCTTCAGCCTGGGTGTATCAATGGGCTTTGTGGTGGGCGTGATTATCGTCTATCAAGTCCTTTCCACCGATGTTAATGCCCACGTTCGGGAATACGCCACCTTCAAAGCAATGGGATATCGCAATTACTACCTGCTAGGTGTGGTACTTGAAGAATCGTTGATATTGGCAGCACTGGGCTTCTTCCCCGGATTAGGAGTGTCCTTAGCACTTTACCAACTGACTCGCAGCGCCACAAACTTACCCATGTACATGACTGCGATTCGAGCATTGCAGGTATTAGTGCTGACTATCATTATGTGTGCAATTTCCGGTGCGATCGCAACCCGCAAACTCCAAGCCACCGATCCTGCTGATATGTTTTAAATTTGTCATTGGTCATTGGTCATTTGTCATTTGCAAAGGACAAATGACGATCATCACGAGTAATCGATCTATTTATGACTAGTCAATTCATCATCTCCATCCAGAATCTCGACCATCATTTTGGTCAAGGCTCACTCCGTAAGCAAGTTTTATCTAACATCAACTTGGAGATTAACGCCGGTGAAATTATTATTATGACTGGGCCCTCTGGTTCTGGAAAGACTACCTTGCTGACCTTAGTAGGTGGATTACGTTCTACCCAATCTGGTAATTTGCGGGTATTGGGACGAGAACTTTGTGGCTCTACTACTGAACAACTAGTGCAGGCGCGACGCCGTAACGGTTATATTTTCCAATCACATAACTTGCATGGTAGTTTAACAGCACTCCAAAACGTCAAAATGGCTTTGGAATTGCATAAATATCTTGGCTTAAAAAAGATGCTAGCTAGGTCGGCACAAATGCTAGAACACGTAGGATTAGGAAATCATTTGCATTACTATCCTGATAAACTGTCTGGAGGACAAAAACAACGAGTAGCGATCGCTCGTGCATTAGTTAGTCATCCTCAAATAATCCTAGCCGATGAACCCACAGCCGCCCTTGACAGTCAATCGGGACGAGATGTAGTCAATCTCATGCAAAAACTGGCAAAAGAACAAGGCTGTACCATTTTGATGGTTACTCATGACAACCGCATCCTAGATATTGCCGATCGCATAGTTCACATGGAAGATGGCAAACTCAAGCCAAAAGTAAAACTATCAGCTTAGAGTTGATAAGCCTTTATTACTCTAGCTTTTCAACTCGGAATCAGAAAATTTTAAGTAAAATCACTGTTATATTACACTCGACACTCTATATAGTAGCGTTTCCTAATCACATTAGGTACATCAGAGCAAGCTCCTCGCTTGCTCTAGAGGTTGGGGGAGGGGTTCTGTACCTATTCAACCGAGAACCGCCATATAGGACTCATATTTGATTGCGTGAAAAAAACTCAGTACACCTTTATTCCTTCTTCCCAGTCCCCAGTCCCAAGTATTGAGTCTCTACGAGTAATTCAGGAATCAAATCGGATTGCTATATCAACATTAGTAATATCTGTTACGAGTGTATAAACGAGGATTAAGATCAGATAAACTGAAAATCCTAGAAATAATTTATACCATCCATCAATAAAATCTATGATAGGGTGGGCATGTTGCCCACCCTACTTGTGCAAATTAAATGCTCAACAGCTTACCAAATCTAGCTTTGCCTAAATCTTTTGGGGTTATTTTTGACGCTTTCCCCTTGCTCTTGCTTTACCTGGTTTGGTAATTTAACTACACCAACTTTAACCTAACAGTGTAGTATGAGTGTCCAGTTGGACAAGTGTCCAGTTGATTCTAAGAATTTATTCAAGTATTATTATCTAATAGTTAAACGCTAACAGGTTTCATTTGTTGCCTAATAAATTATACCTATAGCAGGCCACGAGAGCGTCTTTGACATAAATCTAGTTAAATTTTAAGATTATTGCCAATCTAATACACCTTGGTTATTAAAGTTAATACCAATTCACTAAATTACAGTTACAAATCATTCTCCCTTGTCTCTTACCTCCTACCTTTGTCTTATCCATCAGTGACTTATGGATTTCGCAATATTTATGGTTTTCAACAACATCTACTTCAAACAGGAAACACTAGTAGAAATAAGCTAGTCTATTTTGCAACACAAGCAAGGGATTTTTGTAGCTCTATGATTATTGAGAATAGCGCTAGTAGTTTAAACAAGAAGTTGCTCGGTTTTAATGTCAAAGCAATAAATGTGTTAAAGGGAATATTTGCTGTTCTCCCTTTAACCTTGGCATTGCCTGTAGATGCTTTACAAGTCAAAATTACTCCAACTAATCCTAAATTAGGGGATACAATCTCGGTAGAGATTAATCGAGATAATGCCGATAATAGTACAAATCCAACAGTAGCTAGTGGTAAGAATATATACCCGTCCTTTGAAATTGCCCCCAATCAGTATCGGGCTTTTGTTCCCACAACTCCACTAGAAAAAGCTGGAACTAGAACACTTCGGGTTACAGGAGATGGTCAAGTACAAAACTTGGCAGTGAATGTGCTTAATCGCAAATTCCCCGTACAACGCATTACTTTGCCACCTGGCAAAGCCGGAGTGGATGCTACAGAGTATGAACTTAAGCGTGTGGCAGCTTTCAAGGCACTAAAAACACCAGAAAAGTATTGGAATGGAGTATTTCTGAAGCCAAATGCAGGGCGGATGAGTACAAACTATGGTGTACGTCGCTACTATAATGGTACATTTGCAAAAGACTACTATCATCGTGGTCTTGACTACGCTGGTGCTACCGGATCACCGGTAATTGCCCCAGCCTCTGGGCGAGTTGCTTTGGTAGGTAGGGTATCCCAAGGATTTCGGATACACGGTAACGTAGTTGGCATTGATCACGGTCAAGGAGTAACCAGTATTTTCATGCACCTGAGTCGTATTAACGTTAAAGAAGGTGATTTTGTGAAAGCTGGTCAACTAATTGGTGCAGTAGGTTCAACAGGTGCTGCTACGGGGCCACATTTGCACTGGGGTCTGTATGTCAACGGACAATCTGTTGATCCAACACCTTGGCGAACTAAGGTCGTTAATTAGTAGAGGCGGAATTGATCACGTCTGTGCATAATTTGTGTTTTTTTTGCTGAGAATTAGGCAAAAGAAATTGGGTTAATACCGTCCCTACCAAGCTTTGCTAACATAAATGATGATAAGCATTATGAGCATCGAAAGAATTGTAGAACAAGCTCTCCAGGATGGTTATTTGACACCAGCAATGGAAGCAGAAGTCGGTAGAATATGTGACAACGCTTCGGAACTCTCAATTGAAGAGTATATGGCGCTGGATCGGCTGATGGGAGCGCTATTGACTGGTGAGGTAGTGGCGGTACCTCGCAAACAATTTATTAACGTTATGGAAGAATTGGTACTGACGGAAGCGATCGCCCGAGTCGCAGAAATTGAAGCCACCAGCGAAAGTTCTCTAGGTGTCGGCGATATTGCTGCTTACGCCCTCAACAGGCTACCACCTTTATATGCTACTACAGAAGAAGGTGCTAACTTCCAGCGCCAAACGGCTCAGGCACAACTGCAAGACTTAATTTCCCAACAAATAAATGAGGCGATTAACCGTTACCTCGATCGACCCAATTTCTTCCCAGAACGGCAAGCCTTGGGTAAAAACACTCAAAATGAGGTTCAACGCCAAATTAGTGCTTTACTCCAAACATACGCACCTAACTTTGAGCAAGATGACAAGCCAGATTACAAGCCAGATTACAAGCCAAATGACAACGACTCTTAATTAATTAATCACGTACTAACACTGGATCAGCTGATGGAAGCGCTATTGACTGGTGAGGTAGTGGCGGTACCTCGCAAACAATTTATTAACGTTATGGAAGAATTGGTACTGACGGAAGCGATCGCCCGAGTCGCAGAAATTGAAGCCACCAGCGAAAGTTCTCTAGGTGTCGGCGATATTGCTGCTTACGCCCTCAACAGGCTACCACCTTTATATGCTACTACAGAAGAAGGTGCTAACTTCCAGCGCCAAACGGCTCAGGCACAACTGCAAGACTTAATTTCCCAACAAATAAATGAGGCGATTAACCGTTACCTCGATCGACCCAATTTCTTCCCAGAACGGCAAGCCTTGGGTAAAAACACTCAAAATGAGGTTCAACGCCAAATTAGTGCTTTACTCCAAACATACGCACCTAACTTTGAGCAAAAATTATAATTTTAAGAGTCATTAGTCATTGGTCATTTGTTTTAAACAAACGACAAAGGACTAATGACTAATGACTTTATAATTATTCACGTACTAACACTGTTGTTCCTAAACTCACTTGCTCATACAATAATCGAACATCAGAATTACGCATTCTTAAGCAGCCGTGGGATACAGCCGTTCCCACCAGGTCAATATCCGGCGTGCCATGAAAGCCTATTTCATTCCGTCCATCTGACCAAAAACCAATCCATCTGTCTCCCAAGGGACTATCCGTACCAGCCTCAAATACTTTGCCTGTAATCGGGTGACGCCAAACTGGATAGTGTCGCATGTGAATCACCTGGAAAGAACCTGTGGGCGTTTCCCAACCTTTCTTACCTACAGCAATTGGGTAGCTGGCTATCACCTCATCTCCTGCGTATACATAAGTCCGGCGATCGCTTAAATCAACTACTACTTGCGTCTTAGCATCTGCCAGCCTGTTAGATGGTACTTGTTGGGCTGAAGCCTGAGACCATATACTTTTTGGCCAACTATCTGTAACTGGATTTTGTCTTTCTGCTTGTGCCACCAGCCGCGTATTAGTTGGTAGTTCGGTTTCTTTAGCTACATCCTTTTTAATGATTTGGGGCTGAGTTTGAGGGACAATTGCGCCTACATTAGTCGCTTTCGCTACATTCTTCTTAATTATTTTCGACTTCGTTGCTTTCGCTACATTCTTTTTTTTAATTACTTTGGACTTAGTTTGAGGCTTAATAGCAGAGGACTTTGGTGTAAACACCCTCTGGGCAGTTGTACCTTGGGTGGCTTCATTAACTGGCACAGATGCACCCAGTGCAATTTCCCCTAAACTAACTTGGGAAAGATTCTTATAGACTCCTTCTGGGCGGCTTCCCTTAAGATTGGTTAGGGTAGAATCTCGCCGCATTGCAGTAGATGCAGACTTATCAGACTGCCGTTCTGCCGTAGTAATGCGCCAATGGACAGCTAAAGATAAAAATGCTGTGCCAAAACAGAGCAACATTACCATCCGCCCTACAGATTCATTTCTTACCATTGCCATCGCCTATTATTTATCCCTGACATATCCAGCCGAGTAATTGGATGAGTTCATCATCCGATCATCAAAAATTTATCAATACTTATCATTTCTGTTATAAATCTGCCAACACCTCTGGGCAAACTAAGACTATGCAAATTGTTCCAGCAGCAAAACTCCAAGTTACCAACCTCATTCCTCCAAAGTTCTGGGGGTTGTAAGCCAATACTTAGACTTTCTGGTGCAACTTTTGAAATGTAGTAATCAATTCTTAGTGGTGTCGGTGGAAGAAAAACCATGTTTGAAAAACTATTCTTAGCAGTCACAATTACATTTTCCCTAAATTTCCTTTTTCAAGTTCGCGTACCAGAGCAACATAATGGTGCTACCTACGGGTCACTACTAGAACAATCAACAGCTATTCTGGTAATAAAATCAAAAAAATAAATCACCATTATAGTCACCACAGCAATCCAACTCCCAGAAATTAATACCTGAACTTTAAAGGTATTAAGAAGTTAGAATTACAAAAGTTTTATCTTCATCCTTATAACCAGATTTAATTATCTTTATCAAGCGTATATACCCAGTTGCGAAAAGTACTAAAATGTGCATATTCCCGCGCTTTTATTAGTTAATGGGTCTTGGCTAACTATGCCAGCAGTATAAGGAAAAAGTGGCCCTCTTATTGCTATAAATGTATCTAAAATTGTCTACCTCAGTGTTCCAGTCATAAATCCGTCACCTTAGCATGGAACTTCTGTCCCATTAGCAGGTCTAATAGATAGGGATGATTTAGAGCCAGTACGATCTATGAGTCAGTCGATCTCTGTATCCTGGTCAACGCTTGATGCAAAATATCCAGAAGCATCAGTGCAAGTTGACAAACTCCCTAACCACGATTTAATTTTGCGCTGTCAAGCGGGACTGCGACCAGATCGTGTTGCGTTTGCAGAACTATTACGCCGCTATCAAAGTCAAGTTGATAGAGTTCTATATCACCTGGCTCCAGATTGGGCTGACAGAGCCGATTTAGCTCAAGAAGTTTGGATTCGAGTGTATCGGAATATTAACCGATTACAAGAACCTGCCAAATTTCGGGGCTGGTTAAGCCGTATTGCCACCAACTTGTTTTACGACGAGTTGCGGAAACGCAAGCGGGTTATGAGTCCTTTGTCACTGGATGCTCCGCGTTCGTTAGAGGACGGCGAGATGGATTGGGAAATCGCTGGTGATACTCCCGGTCCTGAAGAAGAACTGACAACTAGAGAATTTTACGAGCAACTGCGAGAAGCGATCGCGGATTTGCCAGAGGTGTTTCGTACTACCATTGTCCTGAGAGAAATCGAAGGCATGGCTTATGAAGAAATTGCCGAAATCACTGGAGTTTCCTTAGGAACTGTCAAGTCAAGAATAGCCAGAGCTAGATCGAGGCTGCAAACTCACTTGCAGAATTATCTAGACTCCTAATTTACAGTATCTTGCCTCTGCCCAATGGCAGAATTTAAGGATTGATTAAGAATTACACCAAAGACGTAGATCGCTTCTGTCCTGAGGAGGAAAATTGGCTAATTTATCCGAATCTCCCGCCTAGTTTACCCGTGTATGAATTGGTAATAATGTTAAGATGACTACTGATTCTCAGTTTTACGACCGTTCTCCTTTGCAACTTCCTCAAGATTTGTCAGATGGAATGGCCAAGCATACCAATGAATCAACGGGTCTTATGGATATGGTGAAGCGCGATCGCTTCGAGTTATTGAGTGCTTATCTCGATGGTGAAGTCACAGCGACTGAACGCAAGCAAGTAGAAGAATGGCTGGCAAATGATGCCTCAGTTCAATGCTTGTATGCTCGACTTTTAAAGCTGCGGCAAGGTTTGCGGACTCTCCCAGTGCCCACAGCCCAAGAGTCACCAGAAGTAACAGTTGGGCAAGTATTGACACGTTTGCGCCGCCGTTCCCGTTTAAACTGGATGGCGGGAGGTGCAGCCGTTGCAGCTTGTGTAATCGGTGCAGTATCTGGTTTAGTACCTATTGGTTCGAGAGTGCCGCAACTGGCACAACGACCACAAACAGAACCGATACAAACATCTTCAGCGTCGATAATTCCACCTTCCCCGTTGATGGTGGGGCTAAATAACCCGGTAATTGAAATTCCTAAAGCAGCAGTAGCTTCTCCAGAAAATCCAATTTATCCGCTACAGCCGCAACAGCACGACTCCAAGCAGGACATAAATTAATCGCAAAATTAACAGTTCACAGAACATAACTGTACTTTGCGGTTAAACCACAGCCACTCACCAGCAGTCAGGTTGGAGGAAGCCTCCTAATTGGTCTAATTCGATCTAGAGTCATTAAATAAACCCAAGCCCACCCTAGAGAGAGCTACTGTGGCCATAAACCTCGATAATTTGTCGATTATAGAGGTTTTCTGGTGGTTATCTATTGGGCTGGTAATCTTCTGTAAACAACTAAAAAAGTTGTACAATTTTAAGCGCTATAACCATTATATTAGCGTTAACGTTAATACTCATCTCCAAAAATAAAGTTGTACAATTTATCTAAAATTACTAAAATCTGTAGAAGTATAAAAAAGTTGTACAATTTTGCAGTTTGTAACCTCTATATTCCCGTTGGTATTCACGCAACTTATAAAAATAAAGTTGTAGAATTTTCTAAAAATTCGTCATATTGATAAATAAAAAAGTTGTACAATTCCTCAATAGTTAGTCTTGTAAGGGTTTGGAAGTATTTACTATAAGACTCAATGGGGATCGCATCGTTGAGATGGAAGATGGCAAACTCAAGCTGTTGATTCAACTTTATATTTGGAATGCGTAGGCGCAGCCCGCCGTAGGCATCGCACTTTTACTTGGTGCAATATTAATCCAATTGCGATCGCTTCCCAGTCAAAGCCATCCACAGCCCTGCTATAGCCAGCACGATGTATCCAAGTTATGCTTGGGTCGCCCAGATTTAACTGGATTTTGGGGTTGACAACACTAGCTACTATGGACATCTTATTTATTTCTGGGAAATACTCTCAAACTTTTATTGGGTAGTAGTCAAAACCAGCTTTAACTTGCGTTTCCCTTTATCTTCACAGCCACAAAAACGCCACAGCCCATCTTGCGCTTTCCTCCAATGCGATATCTCAGCAATGTTAGCGAATCTTCATCGCTGAGATTAATGATTTCTAACCCAAAACCCACAACTGTAAAGCGTTTGATTTTGATACTTCTACGTTTTGGGCTACCATCAGCATTTTTGGTAATAAAGGCTTTTCCCTGAATACCCAGTTGTTTTAACTTCTAAGGATTCTTGACCATAAAAATCAAATATAAGCTTTGAAAAAGCATACTCATCAAACTTAAACTTTCCACCAGGAAAGATTTGCAACAGTCCTTTATTAACTAAGTAACGCTGGTACTGAGTGCGAAGCCAAACCAAACCTTTAAAGGCAAAATTACTATGGATTAGCAAATTAATGTCATTTGTCAGTGTTAAGAGCGTTTTTAAAGCCAAATATACATTCTGATTTTTGCGATCACATTCGGATAATTTTACCCTTTACTGCAAATCCAGCGAATACTTACTTAAGTATTAATAAATATATTATACTTATAATTATTGCCATAAAAATGGCTTCTGCAAGCCATAGAACTTCTTCAGAAGCCATTATACTTTAATATAAGTATAAAAATATACTATTCTACAGTGACACTTTTAGCAAGGTTACGAGGCTGATCGACATCCAAACCGCGACGGGCGGCAATATGATAAGCCAATAATTGCAAAGGAACTACTGTCAGAATCGGAGAAAGTAATTCTTCCACATGAGAGACGGGAAGAATATCGTTAAAGATTTCGGCAGCTTCGCCATCGTTGACGGGAGTCACGCCAATTAACCGAGAATCTCTAGCTTTGGCTTCTTGAGCATTAGAAATAACTTTTTCGTAAACACTACCAGGGATTGCGATCGCAACTACTGGTACTTTCGCATCTAATAGAGCGATGGGCCCGTGTTTCATCTCTCCAGCCGGATACCCTTCGGCATGAATATAGCTGATTTCTTTTAGTTTCAACGCCCCTTCTAAAGCAATGGGAAAGTTAATTCCTCTTCCCACAAAAATGAAATCTTTGGTTTCGGCAAATTCGTGGGCTAGCTGTTCGGTTAAACGTTCCTGACTTTCCAATGTTGCCTCAATTTCTTTGGGAATCTGCCGCAACCCATTAATAATTTGATCTAATATATCTTTTGAAACAGTCTGACGACGAGCAGCTAAATCCAATGCCAATGCATAAAACGCCATCAGTTGGGCGGTAAAAGTTTTCGTGGCTGCTACCCCAATTTCAATTCCCGCTAAGGTACTGATGACATGCGGCACTAGATGACCAAGGCTGCTTTCGGGGCGATTAGTAATGCCCAGTAGTCGCGCTTGATATTTAGGTTCTTTCCCTTGGCGACGTTCTTTTTCCATTGTCAAAGCTGCTAGGGTATCGGCGGTTTCACCTGATTGGGTAACACCGATGATCAACGTGTTAGATGTCAATGGTGATGGTGCATAACGATACTCAGAAGCATAATGTACCTGAGTTGAAATTCCTGCTAGTTGTTCGAGTAAATATTTTCCGATTAATGCTGCGTGCCAACTAGTACCACAAGCGAGGATCTGAATTTGTTCTAAATCGTTGTATAAATCCGCAGGTAAACCAAGATTGATTGGCGATTCGGTAGATTCGCCTGGATTAAAGTAAGCGTCTAAACTAGCTCTTACTACTCCTGGTTGCTCATGGATTTCTTTGAGCATGAAGTGTTTGAATCCCTGCTTTTCTACCATTGCAGGATTGAAATTGAGTAGCCGGGGTTGTTTTTTCAGCCTGTCGCCAGCAAAATTGTAAATCTCAACGCCCAAAGGTGTGAGGCGGGCAATTTCGCCATTTTCCAAAGGTAGCACCGCACGGGTGTAAGAAACGATCGCAGGCGTGTCAGAGGCACAAAAGAACTCCCCTTGCCCAAAACCAATTACTAAAGGCGCTTGTTGGCGGACAACAATCAATTCATCGGGGTAGTCAGCAGAAATAACTGCGATCGCAAATGCCCCGTGCAAGCGGTTAACTGCTTGGCGAATTCCTTCTAAGAAGGGGGATAAGGAAGATGAGGGGGGAAGATTCTTTAAAAATTCGGCTATAAGATGGGGAATTACTTCTGTATCGGTTTCAGAAAGAAACTGGTGTCCTTTTCCTTTGAGTTCCTCGCGTAACTCGCGGTAATTTTCGATAATACCATTTTGCACCACCGCCACTCGCTTTGCCGTATCCATGTGAGGATGGGCATTATACTCTTCTGGTTTACCATGAGTTGCCCAGCGAGTGTGACCAATACCAATTTGGGCAGGGGTTTCTATTTGTTCTAGTTTAGAACGCAGGTTATGCAGTTTGCCCTTTGCCCGCACACAATTAACCTCACCTTCCCAAACAGTAGCGATTCCAGCAGAATCGTAACCCCTATACTCTAGTTTTTCCAGTCCAGCCAGTAAAATGTCTGTCGCCGCTTGAGTGCCTATATATCCAACGATTCCGCACATTGTTCACACCGCTTCTTTTTCAGGATAATTAGATCCAGTATAGTGGGTAGCACAAAGTAGACTTTTTGCAAATAAAAAAGGGAGTAAATTACTCCCTCTGCCACTAGGTATTTTTAAAGATGCTTGCTATTAAGAAACTTTTAAAGTTTTGAACACTGAGTTCTGAGTTCTGAGTTCCGTTAGCGTAGCGGGGCGTAGCGGGGCGTAGCCCGTGCTGAGTGAAGAATCAAGAAATTGTTTTTTTGATTTACTTCTTTTGCCTCTGGACTCAAGACTCAGAACTCAGGGAGAACTCTGAGCAAAGCAAAGGCTTGCGCCTTTTCCTTGTGTCCTTGAGACACAAGGCAACCCTTCTGGAAGAACGGTTAGGCAGTAGACCTGCATTGCGATCAGAAGTTCGGTGACTTAGCACTGAGCTTTTTAGTAAGCCAGACCCATACTGCGAGTTGTTTCAGCGCCCAGGTAAACCCGGATGCTCAAAAAGTCGGTGGGACAAGCGGTTTCGCAGCGCTTACAGCCCACGCAGTCTTCTGTACGGGGTGAAGAGGCAATTTGAGCAGCTTTACAGCCATCCCAAGGAACCATCTCTAGTACATCAGTAGGGCAAGCGCGGACGCATTGGGTGCAACCAATGCAGGTATCGTAGATTTTTACAGTATGAGACATTGAAAAAACCGCTCCTTTCGAGGTGTTCTTCTCTGCGAAAGAATCATAATCAACGCATAGTTTACCGCAGTGGTTGATAGGCCGTAATCAAAAGGCTACATAACTTCAAACAATGTAATGAGCACCCTTGATAAGTGGTTTTGCGAGATCGTCCCTATTGCTTATTAATTATCAACATTATAGGAGCGTATTTACCCTACTGACATACCATAATGAGGTTGAATCGTAAAGATAAATGAAATAAAAGTCAATCTAAAAGGCTAGCACCGCAAGGCGGAAGTAAAAAGCCAAAAATAAAAAATCAAAAGTATTATGGAATAAGCTCTCTAGGGATTTTAAAGGGTTGCTCTATTTCCGCCGTAGTATACTAAATACAGAAATTATCTATGGTATTTATTGATTAGCAACTATGGCAATCCTAAATCAGTTGTGAAAAGTACTATATTTATAAAGTTTTTTCAAGTCAAAAATTTGACAATAAATCGAGAACTCAAATAAGTCCTTGACATATAGCTTTTGGCTCTACAAGTTCATATTGAAGATGAGTTAATCAAAGGTATTTGGTGTGGCTTGTTAGTGTAGGGTTAGATCAAAATGAAAATTTACTCTCAGCGACTCTGTTTAGAACCACTAGAACCGGATCATGCCGAACTGCTTTTTGATGGATTACAAAGTGCTAGGATATACGACTTTATCGAAGATGTGCCGCCACAAAGCGTTGCATCGCTTCGCGATCGCTACATGGTGTTGGTGCGTCGTCAATCACCAGATGGAACGGAGATTTGGTTGAATTGGGCTGTCTGGTCTTTTGTAGAGAAATGCTACGTTGGATATGTTCAAACAACAATTACTGTAAAAAAGAGTGCAATCATTGCGTATGTGTTTTTTCCTCATTCATGGGGAAAAGGTTATGCACGCGAAGCGGTGACGTGTATGATTAATTATTTAGTTGAGACATACCAAAATCTGGATTTTTGTGCTTACGTTGATCTCCAAAATCATCGTTCTATTGCTTTATTGCACAATTTGGGATTTGTACGCTCGACTGTTTTTCAAAATGTTGAGTCTAACCAAGATGAATTTAAACACGAAGTACAATACCGAAAATGCTAATATAGCGGTTCTCAATTGCATGGAACACAGCAATGCTTATTGGTGTCAACTTCAGCTAAAATTCTTTTAAAACCTCATTTCCAGCTTCTGGCCTCTGCCGCAAGTCTTAAGGCGGCAGCCTTCCCATCAAGCATTCCCAGTCAGATATTGGGAACGAGAGGAACGAGAAAATCCATAAAAACTGTATATTTAACTTTTTAAATCTGACAAACTCATAATTTTTACTTTTCTACATTAGAGAATTTCTGAAATTGCAAACTCATCAGTTATAGCAGCAATTTCTATTGGGATCTTTGCCTCATTAACCAGCACTTCCAGTTGTTCTTCCGAATGTTTGGCATCAGGGAATTTATCTTTTGTATACTCACTTTCTCGGATTTGTCGAGCAATACTTTCTAGCAGCCAAAGTTGTTCTTCCACAGACAAAGCACGGACGGAGCGCTCAATTTCTAGTAAATTTGGTGATATCATTTTGCTTGTGATTCTAAGCGGTACGTATTTTTCAAAGATATTATATTCAGTGTATCTGCAAAAGTATAGAGCATCGCAAATCCCCCATCATTTTCCCCAAGTTTATCTTTTCACAAATCATAAGAGATTGCTATAAATAACCAAAAGCCATCAAACTGGCTTTTTAATTAGGTATTCCTGCTGAAGCAAAATGTACGCTAAACTGGCTACATGAATTACGAAACAGCTCGGAAACTCCTCATAGATCAGACAATCACAACCGAGGAAAACCCAAATGCGCTGTTGACGCGTATGAAACAGGGGAAACCACCGGTACCCGGTCAGATCACCTCGATTTTGTTGGCATTGAAAGTGGTGTTTGAAACCCTCAAAGATGCAAAGAGCCTAGACCGAGAGCTGGCTTTGACCCTTTTTCAGTTAAGCATTAAGGCGCAACAGCTGTTTGCCGCAGGGCGTAAAGTCGGGGTTGATTGGCCGCCACTACTAAAGGAAGATTTACTACGAATTTCCTTAGCATCTGAAAGTATCTTTTCGGGTACATGGCAAACTCTTGCTCCTATAGGGTTGGGGAAGTTGTAAAATACCAATTTAGTCATCTTTAAACGAGAAGGGATGAGAGAGCAGGGGAGGCAAGGGAGAAATCAATTAAAAATTAAAAATTAAAAATTAAAGAACTTCTGCCCAATGTCCATTACCGAATTTGCAGTTCTCTTTCTAACTTGTCTAGGTCAGTTTTGAGCAAAATCGTCATTTGACCAGTAAAAGCTTTGCCAGTCTTGGGTTGGGCAATTTCCACCCAGTATACATAGCGATCGCCTACTCGTAATTCTCCCTTTAAAGCTTCCCGAATTGGAGTTTTGGCAAGACGCGCCGAGTTAACTACCTGTTCGTTGGGATACTCGTACACGACTTGGGCGCGATCGTAATCTTGATAAATCTCTAAGCCATAAATCACCCGCAAAGATTCCTGGAGCCGCGTAAATGTCATGCCGTTAATAGCATCATACATGGCAATGCGCTCAGTCCGAATTGTGCCACGATCTTTGGTAAACTCTACCCTACCGGGAGGCAATACCGACGCTTGAAAAGTGAATCGTTGAGCAGCTGTATCAGTCTTTTGCACAAATAATTGCTCCCCACTCCTGGGGCGGAGTGTGGGATGTGCTTTAATCCAAGTGCCCACTTCCTCTGTACTTTGCCCTGGTAAAGCATTGGCTTGAGAATCAAAAAGCGTTCCCACACATAGCCAGGGCACTAGAGAAAAAGGCAAAATCAAACAGTTAAGCAGAGATTTTTTGAGCATTTTGCTGTTGAGGACTTTCATGGAAATTTCCCCTTTAGAGAGTAACCATAGTCTTCCCGTTTTTCAGCAAGATTATTTCAAGCGTCAACCCAACTTAATACATCAGGAATCTTACTTATCACGGCTCTATCATAGAAAAAGCCAAAAAATGGAATCGTTATGAGTATTACGTTCAGCCCAGAACAAGAACAAATAATCTAAGTTTTACTAATTTAACAGTAATAAAATAACGAACCACATAGACGCAAAGCGGTGAAGCAGCGCGGTCTTGGGGTTTTCCCCCATGAGCGACTGCTGTTAGCGCAGCGTTAGCGACGTTAGAAGCGTCACCCGGAGGGCTTCCCGCAGGATAGGACGCATTCGCGCAGCGTCTCGTTAGAGAAGAACGCAAAGAAAAGAGGTTTCTACAGGGTTTTTGTATTACTTCTGTGTCTTTTGGCAAAATTGGGATGCTCCCAAAGGCGAGAAGGAATTGATGGTGAAACTTTTGTGAATCAGCTTTTAACACAGTTGAAGCAAAAGAGACTTAAGAATAAATCGGTATATTATCTCGCTCCTTGCTTCTGCTGATTTACAAGCGATCGCAGATTATTTCGCAGTAGAAAATATTCAGCATGGGAACGAGTAAAGCCTCATGAGGTTAGGTTTTTACGACTATGTGAAATAGAGAAATTATAACATCACTCAAAGATTATTAAGCATCGTACTTACTGTGCCGTTTCACCGGATTCATCCACACTTCTAACCGACTAAATGCTTGTGAAGAAAGTAACGTCAAACATAAATAAACCAACGCCACAGCCGCGTAAATTTCAAAAGCGCGATAGTTATTGGCGACAATTAACTGTCCTTTGCGAAACAATTCTTCAAAACCAATTACTGCAACTAAGCTTGTATCTTTCAACAAACTAATAAATTCATTACCTAAAGGTGGAATCATCCGTCGAAAAGCCTGGGGAAAAATTACATAACTCATTGTTTGTACAGAACTCAAACCTAATGACTGTGCCGCTTCTGCTTGTCCTGGTTCAATTGATTGAATACCCGCACGAACAACTTCGGCAATGTATGCGGCGCTATTTAAACTTAAAGCAATTACCCCAGCAGTTAGGCGATCAAAACTAAATGTAAAACCAATTTCTTGCAAAATTGCAGGTAATCCAAAGTAAATCATAAAAATTTGCACCAACAAAGGCGTTCCCCGGAAAAAATCTACATACGCCCTCGCCACCCAACGCACAGGTGCAATATGAGAAAGCCGGACAATACCAATCAGAGAACCCCCAATTAAACCAAACACTACAGAAAATATCGTCAATTGCAACGTTACCAACACACCTTGTAATAAAGTTGGAAAAGCTTGCAAAATCACGCCAAATGAGGTAAATATTTTAGGCGCGTTAGTGTTAGTTTGATCCTCAAATAGTGATTTAGCTGGTAGTGATGGCGGTTCAACTTTAAACCATTTCTGGTAAATTTGAGAATAAGTGCCATTTTTCAGCACCCTATCCAAGCCATCATTTATCAATGCCAAATTCGGTGAGTTTTTAGGTGTAGCAATTCCATAAAACTCCTCCGTCAGCAATTTTTGTACTATTTTAATTCCCTGAAGATTGCCCGTATTAATGGCATATACAGTCATAGGTGCATCATTAATTACTGCATCCACATTGCCATTGAGCAATTCTTGCAAGGCTATGGGCGCAGAATCAAAGCTGCGAATTTGCGCCCCAGGAATACTTTTAGCCTTTCCAGCCCCAGTTGTACCAATTTGTACAGCAATTTTTTTATTTTTGAGACTGTCAAAACCAGTAATATCTTGATTGTCTGCACGAATTGCGATCGCTAACCCAGACTTAAAATAAGGACGGGAAAAAGAAATAGTCTTCGCCCTCTCCTCTGTAATCGTAATGGAACTAATTGCCGCATCTACAGTTTTGGCTCCTAAAGCTGAGATAATGCCATCAAAAGGCAGACTTTTAAAATTGAATTTAAAGTTAGCAGCAACCGCGATCGCATTCATCACATCAATAGAAAAACCTTGTAACTCACCACTTTGTTTTTGAAACTCAAAAGGTGGAAACGTCGGATCAGTAGCAACTTGCAGAGTTTTACCCGCGCTAGAGTTCACAGCACAGCCAGCCAGTAACAAACAGCTAAAACCTACAACCATACACCAGCCCAGCCAACGCCTAAAATCAAATTTAGCCATATTGTTTTCTCTCCCTCTCTGCGCCCTTAGCGTCTTGGCGGTTCGTTCAAGTTATATCTTGCAACTGTTCAATTTCCCGCCAAGAAATAAATTTCACAGGCTTTTAGCTTAAGTCTACTGGAAGTAGACTAAAACCCTTACTTAGTCTTCTTTAAAAGACTTTAGCTATTAGCCTCAGAATTAATTCTGAGGCGTTTTTTAGGACTGCTGCACGTCTACCTTAAAACCTTACAATCAACTGTAGAGTAGTTTGACATAAGTAATGAACAATACCATCCCTGCCATTATTTTTGACAATATCGAAAAAAACTTTGGTTCCCTCAAAGTCCTCAAAGGAATCACAGGCGAAATCAACCGGGGAGAAGTCGTTGCAGTTATCGGTTCCTCTGGCTGTGGTAAAAGTACCCTACTACGCTGCTTCAACCGCCTAGAAACCATTGACAAAGGGCGTTTAATAATCAACGGAATTAACTTATCCCGACCCACTCTCAACTATAGCCAAGTGCGGCAACTACGAACACAAGTAGGTATGGTTTTTCAACAGTTTAACCTGTTTCCCCATCTCAGCGTCTTAGAAAATATGACACTCGCACCGTGTAAAGTCTTAGGTAAAACACCCAAAGAAAGCGCCCAACTAGCGAGATTATATCTCGAAAAAGTTGGCTTATCTGAAAAAGCCTCTGCTTATCCTGAACAACTTTCTGGCGGACAAAAGCAACGAGTAGCGATCGCTCGTAGTTTATGCATGAATCCCCAAATCATGTTATTTGACGAACCCACCAGCGCCTTAGATCCTGAACTAGTCGGCGAAGTTTTGCAAGTGATGCAACAATTGGCATCTGAAGGGATGACAATGGTAGTTGTCACCCATGAAATGCAATTTGCCAAAGAAGTAGCTCATCAGGTGATATTTTTAGACAATGGTATTGTGACAGAACAAGGCCCAGCCTATGAACTGCTGACCAATCCGCAAAGCGATCGCCTACGTCTTTTCCTTAGTCGCCTCAACGTTAGATAGTTAGGAGTTAGGAGTGAGGAGTTGTAAATTAAAGGTTTTTTCATAACTCATAACTCATAACTCATAACTCATTAAAGATACTCACGCAAGAACTCAAAGGGATCATCTTCCCAACAAGGTTCAGGTATCAGCCAAAACAAACTACTGTGGATGTCGGCTTCAATTTCATCAACGTCATCTCTATCAAATAGTTCTATCAAAGCTGTCCAATCACGTTCTCTTAGAGACGTTAACGATGGGGGATATACCTGGAGATTATTTGAGTAATTCACGCGCAAAGTTGTGCTTGAGTGCCGTAAAAATTTAGTATAGAAATTTGTAAATAATCAGATTTTAGCTTTGACAACCTTAACTAAATAGTTATTTTCATACTATTAAATATGGGTTACCCTCATCAGTGTCTCACAATTTAAATAGGACTGCTATAGTATTTATTACATAATTACAAGCTAAATTTACTCAGACCGGAAAAATCCTTGAGGCTGCGACTCGACTAATTCCACACCAAAGACTTCAGCAAAGGACTGTGCTACATAAAAACGCACTTCTTCGCAGGTGATACCTGGAATCCATTCGGCTAAACTGCCTACAGGTTTATCAGAAATACCGCAGGGTACAATGCGCTCGAAGCCTGTCATGTCTGGACAAACATTTAATGCAAAGCCGTGCATGGTAATCCAACGGCTAACTTTAATACCAATAGCTGCAACTTTTCGCCCTTGTAACCAAACGCCAGTAAAAGCCGGAATTCTTTCTCCCTGCAACCCATAAACTGCCAATATGCGAATTATGACTTCTTCGAGTTCGCGTAAATACCAATGAAGGTCTTTACGATAACGTTGCAGATTTAAAATTGGATACCCCACCAATTGACCGGGACAATGGTAAGTAACCTCGCCGCCCCGTTCAACTCGATGCACATCATGTTGACCTTTGTCAATATCAAATTTGAGAAAATCTAAGTTGCTTCCTTGTCCCAGAGTGTAAACGGGTGGATGTTCTAGCAAAATTAACACGTCGTCTAGACTGGGATTATGGATACGCTCAGTCAGGAGCGATCGCTGCCATCCATGAGCTTCTAAGTAAGGCATTAATCCTTGATTATACAACAAACAACGGTTTTTGTGTGTTCTCATACTATGGATTATGCCAAAAATCAACTGCATTAAGGGCAAAATATATTTCAAATTACAGAATTTGAGTCAAAGAATGTCAAGATTTGCAAAGGATTTTAAAGGAAAGTCAAGGGAACATGCGTTAGAAAATACAAAGTGCTAGCTTGAATATATAACCTCAATCAATAGGTTTTTAGGAGGAATTTTCTGCAATAAGCATCATGCCAAGACGATAAAAATGAATGTACTGGCTGATGACTCTCATAACAATAGTTTGCATTTCAAACAGAATCAATTTCCATAAAAACTTGTATTATTGAACAACAGCAAGCAAACTTCAACCCAACATAGAAGGAGCAACTATCAACAGTTCTGTAAGCGTTGTTTTAACACAGAAGACAGTTACAGGAGCTACTGCTCAAATTTCCTCACCAAAAAGTTCTAGGTGGATATCCAATTGGATATCAGCGCAGAGATGAGGAGGAAAATCAAGATATAATGAGCAAAAGCCTAGATGCAGTAAGTTTAGAAAAGCTTACCAGCAGTACATAAAAAGAGTTCACAATTTGTTTTGGCGGGAGTAATAGACCTTACCGCAATTTCTTTTCATACAAAGCAAATTCACACATTAAATATTCAGTGGGAGAGTTTACATGAAGCTTGTCATCCACGGCAAAAATATTGAAATCACCGATGCGATTCGGGAATATGTACATCAAAAGATTGAAAAAGCAGTTAGTCACTTTCAGAGCCTTACAAATGAAGTAGATGTGCATCTTAGCGTAGCCCGTAATCCTCGAATTAATACAAGACAAGCGGCTGAAGTAACTATTTATGCTAACGGTAGCGTTATCCGTGCAGAGGAAAGCAGCGAAAACCTCTATGCCAGCATTGACTTAGTTGCAGATAAAATTGCCCGTCAACTGCGGAAATACAAAGAACGGCGTCAAGACCAGAAAACTCAGTCCCAACCAGAAGAAGTAGTTGTAGAATCGGTAGTTACAGATTTAATTGGCGATCGCACCCCCGAATTACCCAATGAAGTCGTTCGCACCAAATATTTCTCTATGCCGCCGATGACTCTTGCAGAAGCCCTAGAACAACTGCAACTCGTAGGACATGACTTTTATATGTTCCGCAATTCTGAAACTGGAGAGATTAATGTAATTTACGAACGCAACCACGGTGGTTATGGTGTGATCCATCCCCGCAATGTTAACGGCCATAGTAACGGCAAGAATGGTAAGGCAACCCACGCTAATATTGTCATGCCAGAAAAATCGCATTCGAGTAAATAAAGAGTAGGGAGTAGGGAGATAAGGAAGATGAGGGAGATATGCGAGAAATAACTCCTCACTCCTTACTCCTCACTCCTTACTCCTACTTAGCCGCAATCTGTTGCAAAGTTTTCAGCGCTTCCTCAACGTGACCTTTAAAGTTAAACATTGAATCAAAGACGTATTGCACAACTCCTTGTTGGTCAATAACGTAAGTAACACGACCAGGGAATAAGCCAAAGGCTGCTGTTGCGCCATATAGCTTCCGTACTTGGTCGCCTTTGTCAGTTAACAGCGTAAAAGGTAGATTGTATTTCGTAGCAAATCGTTGGTGAGATTCGATGGAGTCAGCACTCACGCCGACAACTTCAGCGCCAGCACTTTTAAACACTTCATACTGATCGCGAAAGGCGCAGGATTCAGCCGTACATCCTGGTGTGTCGTCCTTGGGGTAAAAATATAGGACAACATTTTTGCCGCGAAAATCTTGGAGGCTAATTGTTGAGCCGTTTTGAGCAGGTAAAGTGAAATTAGGAGCGGTATCTCCAACTTTAATTGGCATAGCGAGTTGTGGTAATTATTTAACAAAATTTTACCTTGTATCCAAGTTTATACATTTTGCTTGATTACATGCATCAAGCAGGGTAGCTTAGTACAACTTTGCGTAAAATCGTAGCGTTTTTAATCCAAGGGGACACATTGGCATTGTCAGCCGATGCGTTGGCATTGTCAGCCGATGCGTTGGCATTGTC
>NZ_CAXTNE010000128.1:0-21748 GCF_964245445.1 uncultured Nostoc sp. | reverse complement strand
CCCCTGCTACCCCCGCTAAGCCCGTCGTTATCAGCCAAATAGCCCTTAACGTTGCTGCTGGTATTCTTAGTGGCTCTAAGATAGACCAAACCGCTGTCAACGTTGCTGAAGGTATTACTGCTGGCGCTACTGTCAGCCAAACCGCTGTTAACGTTGTTACTGGTACCAAGTAAATAATGAGGTTTAGTAGAAGGGGAAGAATAAACGTAAAGACACGATCAACCGCGTCTTTACGGAGGTAAAATGTCTTAGACAAACTAACCTGCTCCAACAGGGTAGTTTATTTTCTAGCAAGACATTAACTTTGTTGCTTATCGCAGTTATTCTAGCATTACGTTTATTCCTACCTTATACTTTTGTTGAACAAAGTTATTAAAGTCTATCAACAGTTCCTATTAGGCAACTGTTGATAGGTTCACTTAATGCTTTTGCTAAAGATACTGCTAACCTTGAACAGTAAACTAGAGAACTAAGCGCTGCTATTTGAGAACTCGCTCATATCCATGTTTAATTACTCTCGGCATAGATAGTAAAATTCAAAACCTTTTATATTTAGGGTTCTGTTTATTTGGCTTAGTTTCGGGGTTTATATCAATAATACGAGCATTTAATCCCTAGCTATATCTGAACTTTCGGCATTTAGCTCTAAGCTGTAATTGTTTTATCCGAGAGTGATTAAAGAGCAATATGGAGCAAAATTTACTATTCTGCAAAAAATAGCGGAAAAGATATAGCCATTTTGTTAGGTGCTACCAATGGTTATATTTTAGTTAATGCACCTTCCCATCAATTTAGAAACTTGTAATTAACATCTGAGGTTAATTAGAATCATGAAAAGCACTCAAATCTTCCCAACGTTTACCTCCCTTACTGAAGCTCAAGAAGTAAGCCTGTGTGGTGGTGAAAGCAACGTTTCTTATTCTTATAGTCAAGTGATAATTGATAAAAAAGGAGTAAAGAAACAAACTAAAAAAGTTGTAAAAACGAAAACTACCAAAGGAAGAACTTCAGTATCAGGAATATTAAAAAGCTTTGGAATAAACCTATCCTCCCTACTAAAATTTGATTAGTAGTGATAAGTAAGCGGGCGTGAATAATTAAAGTTTAGTAGTAAGCGGTTGGAGCCGCTTACTACTAGCGAATCTAATCAATTTTACATTACATAACATAGTTTGATTTTTTTGCTCATTTACTTAGTAAAATTAAACTGTTGGTCAAATTATTAACCACGCAGGGACGAAACCCTGCTATTTTTTTAAGTTTTTTTAGGATGCTATTGGGTACTGGAGTGTGAAATGAAATACCAAGTTGTTGCACAACATAGCGAAGAAGATTGTGGAGCTGCTTGTCTTGCTTCCATTGCCAAACATTATCGCCGTAACTTTACACTAAATCGCATTCGAGAAGCGGTAGGTACTGGGCAACTGGGAACAACATTGTTGGGATTGAGGCGAGGAGCAGAGGCACTTGGTTTCAATGCGCGTTCGGTCAGGGCATCAAAAGAAATATTAGACCGAATGAACCAAGCACCACTGCCAGCAATCATTCACTGGAAAGGCTACCACTGGGTTGTTTTGTATGGTCAGAAAGGCAAAAAATATGTAATTGCTGACCCAGCCTTTAACATCCGTTATGTCTCTAGAAATGAATTAACGGAGGCTTGGTCAGATCAAGTCATGCTGTTACTAGAGCCAGATTCGGTTCGCTTTTATGCTCAACCGGATGATAAAGTCAACGGTCTTTGGCGCTTTGCGCGGCGGGCATTGCCTTATGGGGGCATAATATTCGAGGCTTTTCTCTGCGCTATAGTTATCGGTCTGCTTTCGTTAACAGCTCCTTTCTTGCTTCAAATTCTAACGGATGATGTACTAGTTCGAGGTGATACTCAGCTTCTTATTGGTGTAATTATTGCGGTTGTGGTGATGAATTTGGTGTCAAGTAGTCTGCAATTAGTTCAATCTAACCTGATTGCCAATTTTGCTCAAAAACTTGAGTTAGGGCTAGTTCTAGAATTTGCCAGGGCAATCTTGCGGCTGCCTCTGGCTTACTATGAATCACGTCGCAGTGGCGAGATTGTTAGCAGATTGCAAGATATTCAACAAATTAATCAGCTAGTTGCTCAAGCAGTTATCAGTCTGCCTAGCCAATTATTTATCGGACTGATTTCTTTGGGTTTCATGGTGTTCTATAGCTGGAAACTCACCTTTGTTGCCGTCGTTGTTGCTATTGTCATGAGTTCATCTACAGTGGTTTTCTTGCCTACACTTCAACAAAAAATCAGAAGTATGTTGGTCTTAGACGCGGAAAACCAGGGTGTTCTCGTTGAGAGCTTTAAAGGAGCGCTGACACTCAAAAGTACTGCTGCTGCTCCTCAATTTTGGGAAGAATTTCAGAACAGATTTGGTCGGCTCTCAAATATAACATTTCGCACAGTTCAGATTGGAATTATTAATAGCACCTTTTCTGGGTTAGTTTATGCTATTGGCAGCGTTAGTTTGATTGGTTTCGGCAGCGTCCTAGTTATTAGTAAGGAACTCAGCATCGGTCAACTGCTGGCATTTAACGGGATGAATGGGAATTTTTTGGCATTAATCGGTACTGTGATTGGATTTATAGATGAATTCATGCGTGCCAAAACTGCCACGGAACGCTTAACAGAAGTTATCGATTCCACACCTGAAACTCCAAGCGATAGTAGCAAACCCTTTGCTAAAATTCCTAGTGATGCTGATATTATTTGCAAAAACCTAAACTTTCACTACGCTGGCAGGCTAGAGCTACTGGAAGATTTTTCCCTGACAATTCCTGGCGGTAAAGTTGTTGCTCTAATTGGTACATCAGGCTGTGGAAAAAGTTCTTTTGCTAAACTGATTGCCGGATTATATACACCTAATTCTGGCAATATTCGCTTTGGCATTTATAATATGCAAGACTTAGCTCTTGATTGTTTGCGGCAACAAGTTGCTCTGGTTCCTCAAGATGCTCATTTTTGGAGTCGCACAATTATTGAAAACTTCCGCTTAGGTTCTCCTCACCTCACTTTCGATCAAATTGTCAAGGCTTGCCAAATTGCTGAGGCAGATGATTTTATTAGTAGACTACCTGAAAAATATCAAACTGTATTAGGTGAATTTGGGTCAAATATTTCTGGTGGACAACGCCAAAGACTGGCTTTAGCAAGAGCTATTGTTAACGATCCACCAATCCTAATTTTAGACGAATCAACTGCTGGACTCGATCCAGTTAGTGAAGCTCAAGTTTTAGATCAACTGTTGTTGCACCGCCAAGGTAAAACCACAATCCTGATTAGCCACCGTCCTAGAGTAATTACCCGTGCTGATTGGATTGTTTTGCTCAATCAAGGCAAGTTACAAATTCAGGGGACAGTAGAGGATTTACGTGCCCAACCAGGAAACCATTTAGACTTTTTAACCCCTTAATCACTCACAATTTTAATTAGTGGTCTATCTCATTAAATTTGATGAGTTTGTAGTAAGCAAAGCATTTCAGTGCTTAAAAATCTAGTCGCAGTTACCGATATCCCGCCTCGGAATGAATTCTGAGGCGGGATAGAAACGTAGTGCAAAATTTATTAATAGAGATATGGCTGCGGTAAGATTTGTGTGCAATATGCTTGGGTTAAGGCTAAAAACTAAAACTGGTGTAGGTCGGATTGAAAAAGAGGCAGGGGAGCAGGGAGCAAGGGGGATTCAACATTTCGGCTACGTAGTTCGACTGCGCTCACGGTAAACTCAGTGGCCACCCCACCTGTTGCGCTCAACCCGTAGGGTACGAGAGCCACTTAACAAAAGTGAGGGACTCAGACCCATGTTCCCCTCTGCTCCACGGCAGGAGAAAGGGGTCATTTTTCCCTGCCCCCTTCCTCCTGCCTCTTCGTTGAGGGACGTACACCCAAAGGGGCTTCCCGCAGGATAACCCAAGATTTTGGGTGCTTTGTTGGGTTGTGCTTTGCTTAACCCAACTTTGTATTTTAGAGCATCGGGAAGAGGGTTAGGTTAATCGTTAGCTTTTCCAGATGGCATGAATTGTCACACACCAGGCAAGTCTCAAGCATTCCTTTGATGAACTCAAAGCTAAAGCCAAATAAGTTATCATTTTTACTAAAGTTTTTGCAGATAAATCTGCTGTTCTCATTTGCATTAAAAACAATAATTTAACTCTCTTTATTCTATTATTTAAGATATTAAAATCAGAAACCTTGATTTTTAATATATGCGTAAATATACTGATACAGTTATGCGAAATAGCTGACAAGCTGAGGTTTTACGAAAATAACCAAAACCTATATGTCTTTTTTACTTCTTAGCTATGACTGAGATACTACAATTTTCCAAAACAGGGCTTAATTGTCAGGAAAGTAAGATATTTGTACTTAGATATTCATAAAAACTTATTTAATAAAATATTTTCCATATATATACCTGTCGTTAAGAAGTATTAAGAAATTCTGATTAAAGAATATTGCAATAGCTTGATTTAATTGCTAACGTGTGTATGACAACGATGCTGATGAGCGCTCTGATCTAGGAGAAGTAAAATTATGAGCTATATACATTCAGCCAAGTCTGTTAGGCTTTGACAGGTTAAAAACGATAAATTTCTGCCTCGTATAGACAATTATGAGGGATTGCAGATTAACCAAGAAATATCTCGTTGCTAAAGGCTTAGTTTCAGTTTGATTTCAATTGCAATTGATTATTTGTCTTACCTTGTGCAGACAAGCGAGTAGCTCTTAATTGTGTGTTTCGGCAATAACGAAGAGTTTGGTAAGACTTAAATTTTGGAGGATAAAACCAATGGAGATTCAAGGTAAAGTTGCTCTAATTACAGGGGCTTCTCGTGGGATTGGACGAGCGATCGCACTCGAACTCGCTCAACAAGGCATCAAGCGGCTGATATTGGTAGCACGCGATCGCCAAAAGTTAGTCGAAGTAGCTAACGAAATCGAGGCGATAGGAACAGAAACTGCGATCGTGGCCTTAGATTTGACGCAGACAATTGAAGTAAATATCGCTGTTGCCCAACTGTGGCGCAATTACGGACAGATTCACCTACTGGTTAATTGTGCGGGAGTCGCATACCAAAGTTCGTTTTTGCAATCTAAACTGCCCCAAGTTCAAGAAGAACTCTCTGTGAACTTGTTAGGAATGTACAACCTTACGAGTCTGATAGCTAGACGCATGGCCAGTCAAAGGCAAGGGACAATCGTCAATGTATCGAGTCTGATGGGGAAGGTGGCTGCACCGACGATGGCGACTTACTCAGCTACCAAGTTTGCCATTTTAGGATTTACCCAAGCTTTGCGCCAGGAACTAGCTGATTACAATATCCGAGTCATTGCATTACTGCCTTCCCTCACAGACACAGATATGGTGCGCAACTTAAAATTATTTCGCTGGGTGATCCCAATGACTCCCCAACAAGTGGCTAAAGCACTCGTTACCGGAATGCAAAATGATTCACCAGAAATTTTAGTCGGATGGCAAAGTCATTTAGCTGTATGGTGTCAACGCCTTGCTCCCTGGTTGCTAGAGCTAATTTTACGAATAGCAACTCCGCCAGCACCAACGAAACAACAGCCGAGTCAAAAACTGAAGAAGCTGATGCCGAAACTGAATTTTTGATGGTTTGTTCTGTGTCTGCGCGTAAATTCTAAATTTTTTGAGGCGATCGCCTACCGTGCAGTAAAATTTCTACCAGAGTTGCGATCGCTCCATTATCGATCTTTTATTACTCTGAAAAAATAAAAATGTTTGTAGTTTTTAGATAGGGTTGAGGCAATGCGTTACCCAACAAAACCAAGGATTCTTGGTGTTGGGTCTACGTTCCTCAAACGCCACTTGCTTCAACAAATCAGAGACTACTAAAAATAAATCTGGAAGTTAAGAAAATCATGATTCCTCAAGAACATAACAAGTTGATGTACGACAAATATGGCGAACAATATCATCTAAAGCGAAGTAACAAAGAAAGTAGTCTTTGGAATGAATACCTAGATATTCCCGCAATGACAAAGCTGATTGAGAAAAATGTCAATCAATGTGATGTGTTAGACTTGGGCTGTGGCTCTGGGAATTTTACTGCAAAAGTGAAGTCTTTGGGAGCAAATGTTATTGGTCTGGATCAGTCGAATAAAATGATTGAGATAGCTCGTAGAGAACACCCAGAAATAGAATTTTATGTTAGTACGGCTGAAAAAATACCATTTAATGATAAAACTTTTGAGCTAATTTATAGCTGTTTAATGATTCACTATATTAGAGAATTAAGTCCATTATTTGCTGAGGTTGCAAGAGTAATCCGTAGTTTGGGTAAATTTGTATTCTCGTTTCATCATCCGTTTAATGAAATAACCCATCAAGTTTGGAATGGTAGTGGTTATGACGTGACCATGCATCCATATTTTCACAACGATGAATATAGATGGAATATGTTTGATGAAATGGAATTAATAAGTTATCATCATACTTTTGAAACAATAGTCAATTCTTTAAATGATAATTGCTTCGTAGTAGAACGCCTAATTGAAACTACCCCAAATGAATCAATAAGGAATAAATATCCAAGATTTTATGAAATGACTTCTAATTATCCATCATTCTGTGCCATAAGTGCAATCTATCTACCTAATCAGAAATGAAGCCTAGCTTTACTTGGTGCATCCGCAGAGCGTAAACAAACTTTATCAAAAAGTAGAACACAAAGATGCGAATATCTGGGTAGACTGCACTGATGATTACTAGACTTGCCTGAGTTCGCAGTTACTGAAAATTACCTAAAAATGTTATGGCTCAGGGTATTTACTGTATTTATGCTGAGTCAAGCACTATTAGATACTCATGCAAGTTTTATAGATATAACTTATTTCGGAGCAACCAGAAATGCTTTCCTTCCCCACGACTCTCACTCCTTTGCCCGAAATCATTGATGGCTTGCCGAATATATCTGGTTGGGAAACAGAGGTTCTCTCTGTAGTTAACCATAATCAGCCAGTATTTTTACCAACAACTAATATCCGCTTGGAAGATGTAAATGCTGTGTTTGCGATCGCCTTACACATGCACCAGCCAACTATACCTGCTGGACATGGTGGTACACTCATCAGCAATCTGCAATATATGTTTGAACATCCTCATGAAGGGGATAACCACAATGCAGATCCTTTTGCCCATTGTTATAGCCGCATGGGAGACTTAATCCCTGAACTCGTCAGCCAAGGGTGCAATCCCCGTGTGATGTTGGATTACTCAGGTAATCTTCTCTGGGGACTGCGGCAAATGGGACGCAATGATGTTCTCGATAATCTTAAACGCATCACTTGCGATCGCACCTACCAACCTTATGTAGAATGGCTAGGTACAATGTGGGGTCATGCAGTTATTCCTTCCACACCAATAGCAGATATTAAATTGCATATCATTGCATGGCAACATCACTTTGCAGCAATTTTTGGCTGGGAAGCACTAGCGCGAGTCAAAGGATTTTCGCCCCCAGAAATGCATCTACCAAATCACCCTGATGCTCTCTTTGAATTTGTGAAAGCGCTGAAAGAATGTGGATATCGCTGGTTACTCGTTCAAGAACATTCTGTAGAAACAATTAGCGGTCAATCTCTTACCCATAAACATTTACCACATCGTTTGGTTGCCCGCAATTCTCAAGGCGAAACAATTAGCATTACAGCTTTAATTAAAACCCAAGGTTCGGATACTAAATTAGTCGCACAAATGCAGCCTTATTATGAAGCAAAAACATTATCGAAACAACAGATTGAGAGTGTTTTTGTACCACCAATAGTTAGCCAAATTGGAGATGGTGAAAATGGTGGCGTAATGATGAATGAATTTCCTAGCGCCTTTAAACAAGCTTGGTGGGATATGGTCAATAACGGCGGAGGGAAATCAGGTGTAGTTGGAATGTGTGGTACAGAATATTTAGAACTAATCGAAGCTGCTGGATGCAAACCTGAAGACTATCCAACTTGTCAGCCAGTGGGACAACATCAGATTTGGCAGCGAGTTTTACCAGACAATTCTCAACCCGAAGCTGTAGAGAATGCCATTCAAGAATTAAAGCAAATCAACTCTAATTTCCATTTGGATGGAGCCTCGTGGACAAATCATATCAGTTGGGTGAAAGGATATGAAAATGTCTTGTCTCCCATGTATCAACTAAGCAGTTTATTCCATCAAAAATTTGATCCATTACAGCAACTTGACTCAGCAGAACCTGTTACTAGACAATCTCATTACCGTAACGTTCTTTTACATAACCTTTTGTTGCAAACCAGTTGTTTTCGTTATTGGGGACAAGGTGCTTGGACTGATTATGCGCGGGAAATTTATCAACGTGGCGAAAATTTATTGCAGATAAATTGAACTAGGAACTAGAAGCTAGTAAAATGTAACGGAAATTTGCCTACCTTTAATAAGGAAATTTTGCCCCTTGTTGTCTGATTAATTGAGATGATAGCTGATATCATGTCCAGCTTGATTGCTTATTAAACCCCAAGAACCCCACCCCGCCAAAGCTACGCTTTGTCTCTCCTCCCGAAGAGCGGGGAGGGGTTAGGGGTGGGGTGTAATGACTGTGGTTAGCATAACTAATTATGCGGACATGATATGACTCCCCTTAAAAAGGCTTGCTCCAATTACCTCCCTTTTAAAGGATGTTTTAAAAGTCCTATTATTAGTGGCAAAACATTCTAGATTCTCCGAAATCCACGCCAAATAGTTTTGACCTTTATAGGCAGGAGAGCAGGGGGAATTTTTTGCTGGGGGAAAGATATTTAAATTACCCTGCAACAAGGATTTTAGAGCAAATAAATTTATTTATGCCCAAAAGTAAAAATATTTATTTCGAGGTGTGTAACACGAGAAATAATACTTCCTTGGTTCAGAGCCAATACATTTATGTATAGCGATTCCCCCCTGCTCCCTACTCCCTGCCCCTTTTCCTCTTATTGACGCTAGTGTCAAAAAACACAACACTAATTTAGCAAATCAGGTTCTTCGCGCACAATTCTGTCGTAAAGGGGCTGGAAGCCGAACCACCCACTTGTATGTGACCCCACTTGAGTTTGTGTTAAACGGGCTGTTTCGTGTTTGATAGTAGTAGGTCTACCCGCAGCTTCTGCCAGTAGTTGGGCTTGGCACGATCGCTCTAAGTTAATGTACCAATAGGCAGTTTCATCTACCGTATGTCCCACAGTTAAAATGCTGTGGTTACGCAGGATTATAGCTTTGTTTGGCCCCAAAGCTTGCGCCAATCGCTGACCTTCAGAAGTTTCTAAAACCACACCTGTGAAGTCATCAAATAGCGCATGGTCTTCATAAAAAGCACAGGAATCTTGAGTCAAGGGGTCAAGAAGACGACCTAAACTAGACCAAGCTTTACCATAAAGTGAATGGGCATGAGCCGCCGCGATTACATCAGGTCGAGCTTCATGAATCTGAGAATGGATGGCGAAAGCAGCTCGATTCACTTCAGCATCACCTTTAACCACTTCACCTTCTCTGTTAACTAACAGCAGGTCAGAAACTCGGATGTGACCGAAGTATGTTCCTAATGGATTGACCCAAAAATGGTCTGTAAATTCTGGATCACGAGCCGTAATATGGCCTGCGATTCCCTCGCTGAAACCAAATTTACCAAATAGGCGAAAGGCAGCAGCTAGGCGTTGTTTGCGGTGCAGACGTTCGTCTTCAACTCGCTCGAATACGGGGGGTTGTGGTCTAGCGTAGGGCATGTTCTTTTTCTTCTTCTTTGCAGGGAGCGTTAGAATATCCAGAGCGAAAGGATTTAACGCTGTGAGATTCTGGGATGAACTGGTGACGCAAGATGCAACCAGTATCATTACCCAGAATATGGATAGATACAGATGCGCTCTGGGATGTAGTTTTGACGGCGTGGATATCACCATCTGGGGGTAACAGGCGGTAAATATCTCCTGTTTGAAGCCTACGCACTTCAGTTATTTGTAATTGTGCGTGTCCTTCAGCATCGCCGTTATCTACACGGCGATAGACTGTTTCCTCTTGATTGCCTTTGTATAAACCAATCAATCCCCAGGCTAAATGATCGTGGACAGGAGTCGTTGAACCTGGGGGAATTACCAAACTAAAGATTGACAGGGAACGGTCTTTAGCGCGATAAAGTAGCCACTGACCAATACCACCGCCCATTCTGCTTTCGGGATTGGCTTGGGCAAACTTTTGGGGTAGCCATTCCTGTTGGGCAAGCAGTTCTTGAAAATAAGGTTCTAGTTTAGCGAGAGTTTGTATGCGATCGTCAACAGTAATAGCGTTAATTTCACGCAGTGTTGCTACAAAGGATCGTAGTTCCTGGCTCTCAATAAACCATTGGTCTTCTGGCAATGGTTCTAAGATGGTGTGGTTTGTCATCTATATTCCTCCGTTTGGGAGGTGACTAAGATTAATACCAATTTTTTTATCTTTGCTGACAATAGTACTAGTACCGCAAGGCGGAAGTCAAAAGTCAAAAGTATTATGGAATCAGCTTTATAGGGATTTTTAATGGTTGCTCTATTTCCGCCGTGGCGTACTAGTAGTTTTAATACCAGGATGAATTTTGAAGCCAAGTTGCTCAAGTTTAAGATGAGAAAGGGATTCCTTCAGAATTATAGTAAAGGGATATCGCTGAAATACGGTAGCTTTACCTTGTGACAATAGCAGCCTAGCACGGCTGATGCGTACTGGATATAACGGTTGTTGGTTGGCATTAA
Source organism: uncultured Nostoc sp. (assembly GCF_964245445.1). Lineage (GTDB taxonomy): Bacteria > Cyanobacteriota > Cyanobacteriia > Cyanobacteriales > Nostocaceae > Nostoc. The sequence continues at coordinate 10,983 of NZ_CAXTNE010000128.1, read as the reverse complement.
GAATGAATACTTTACTCATATAATTGTGAATTTAATTGTGAATTGTGGGACAAATAGTAGCAGCAACATCTATACCTTTTTGGTAGAATCTTTTGCTCCAGCATCTAGTCAGTAGTATTTTGGATTTTGGCAAAATCATCATCACTAGTGCTCTGTCAAGTCAACAATGTTTAGTAAACCAAGTTTTAGAATCTTTCTCTCTGTGTCGCGCCAGTTGCTACCCTGCCTTAATGCTAAGAGTGTAGCAAGATCCCCGTAGGGGTACAAGTCAAGGAATTGCAAAGGCGCACTGGCTTCTTTGTGCCTGGAGAGGTTCGTTTTTTAATAAAAAAAGATAAGAATGAGAGTCTAGAGGTAAACTCCTGCACTTTTATCTTTACCGCTCATTAGAGATTTCCTTGAATATTTTTTTGGGAAGTCTCCTAGGTGTGATGTCAATTTCTTTAAATACGGTAAATTGGTCGGATAACCGTTCAATTAACTACAAGCAGAAATTATCACATACAAATTTAAAAAGCAATAGGCTAACTGTTCGGGGAGGAGATTAAAGGAAAGCAGTGCGTTTCCTCCTTCCCAGGCGAGAGTTGAGCGTCAAAAGGGCGTAATTGATTGTAAATGCAGGGTCTTTCTGGCTGCGGATGCTCGAAGCGAAGTAATTTTACCTTGGTCAACTGTCACAACATCGGAAACTATCGCTTCATAAACCTTGTGAACCTGGCGTTGCTAAAACTGTTGGCTAATTTGCCGATGGGTTTGGCGATCGCGTGCCAACAACAAAATCCTAGATGTTTTTTTGATCTAGGCAATGCACAGATGCAAGCGTCATCCCATCCAGCAACAGATGACGTAAGAGTTATATACAAGTGAAGGAAAAACATGAAATATAATGCTTATAATCAGCAATTGACTGTACTAAATAAAAACATAAAATGGTTCAATATTATAGATAAGTTTGCTCGCTCTAACCCACTTAAGAATTTATAGATAGCGTACAAAAATTTTTCCATTGACTTAAAAATTCAGTAAAAAAGGTGTTGGTTTTCCTAAATTTAAAAAGAAGTACGGATGCAAACCATGAAGCAGAAATCAAGCTAATTGTAAGGTTTGTGGGATGGGGGGCAGGGGAGGCAAAAAAATTTGTATAAATTCTTTGGTGAAATGGTATGATACCAATTCGCAATTCGTAATTAAAAAACTTAGAGATAGCTAGCCTTTGAGGGTTTACATCTGTTTCATAATTTTAGTGAATTGGTATGAGTACTTGCAACAAGTCTTTCCCCTTGTCCCCAATTCTCCTTGTCCCCAAGTCCTCTTCGTTGAGCGTCAAAAGGGTGTAATTGCTTGTAAATGAAGGGTTTTTTCTAACTGCGGATGCTCAAAGCGAAGTTCTCTAGCGTGCAGATGTAAGCGACTGGTAACTACACAGCATCCATAAAGGTGATCGCCTAAAATAGTTACCCCAAGTCCTCGCGCATCAGCCGCATGAACCCTTAATTGATGAGTGCGCCCTGTGAGCGGCGTAAATTCTACACGGGTGTAATCTTGTTCTCTGGCAATTACCTGGAAGTGTGTCAAGCTGGGTTTACCGTGCTGCCAATCGACTTTTTGATAAGGACGATTTTCAGGATCTCCCCAGAGTGGCAGGTCAATTTTACCTTGGTCAACTATCACAACACCGGAAAGTATCGCTTCATAAAGTTTGTGAACCTGGCGTTGCTGAAACTGTTGGCTAATTTGCCGATGAGTCTGACGATCGCGTGCTAACAACAAAATCCCAGATGTTTCCTGATCTAGGCGATGCACAGATGCAAGCGTCATCCCATTCGGTAACAGATGACGTAAGCGACTCAAGACACTATCTTGGCGATCGCTATAACGACCAGGCACCGAAAGTAATCCAGCAGGTTTGTTCACAGCAATCAGCCATTCGTCTTCATAAATAATCGGCATCTCTCCCTTCATGGGGGGGAATTCATTGGACTCAAACACATCGGATTTACATAAATGTGTTAATGTATTTAGTAAAAGTGGGGTTATTATGTGAAAATCCTTATTAGGGATTAAAATAGGTCTTAACCCGGAGAGCAAAAACCCCATCAATGGCTGGCATCGCTCGGCACATGCTCCATAAAATTTCCCCTGGATTTTATCTTGGTTTACGGAAGACGCACCCCACCAAAATTCTGCCATTGCCAGGGGTTTGAGATTATGTGTTGCCGCATAATGAAGCAGTTTTGGGGCACAACAGTCTCCTGTGCCAGTGGGCGAACCTCCTGGCATCAATTGCTGTAATGATAGCGATCGCCCAGAAAAGTTAGTCAAGCTGTAGGTAGCCTGCATCTGAGCTTGGAGTTGGCGAGATAGTGCTTTACGCTGTTGTTTTAGTTCGCTAATTCGCGCATCCGTTGCTGCAATTAACTGCTGGAGGGGCTGTAATAATTCATTTTGCTGGCGTTTAAGTTGTCGTCGCTCAATTCCTTGCTGACGACTCTCTTCGTCGAGTTGTTCAAGGGCAATAGTAAGTGCTTCTTTTGTGAGTGTATTGCAGATTTGCTGACGTTTCTGTTGTCGTTGATGTTTGCTATAGCGATGGCGATCGCTCATTGCTTGCAATTGTTGCTCAAATTCATCAGACAGGGTTTCATACTGCTGGCGTTCGGTTAGTTGCTTTAAGGTAAAGAGTTCTTGCTTAATCGCGTCCAACTGTGCCAAAGTGCGGGCTTCCTCCAAAGCAACTTCGTCTCGTCCTGGAATTGGTGGAACCCATCCCTCAACTACACTGCAACCATTCAAAAGACCGGAGAAGGCTTTGAGTACTCTTTGTTCGCCATTAGGCAGTTCAACTAATAGTATTCCATACATCTTGCCTTCACGAGAATAACAGTCATTTTTGGCAAGTTGTTGCATAAGTCCGTGAGCGATCGCTTCAGATATTGAGGTGCGGGGTAATTTTAGGCGATGGCCACTTTGGAGACAACGCCCCTTGTACCAATAACTAGGAGATAAGCCACTTATTGCAAAATCGCAGTCGATGAAATCTGAAAGTGGGTGCAGAACTACCATACAAAGTATGATTGCAAATCTAGTTGATCCTGATGTATGAAATTATTGCCTTTGCTAAATACCAATTCTGTATGAAGATGCGCCGATAGTGCAAGAAATAAAGAACGTATACGCAAACGCGAGAGCGTCTGTCTGCGACACGCTGTTCGCGTTCGAGAGAAGCAGCTTGCCGCAGGCTACCGCCAAGAACGCTAAATACGCCAATAAATAAGCAATTAAGAGATTTGGCGCAGCTTCATAAAGAAAAGCTATAACAAGATAGTGCGGGTGCGATTGCCTAGATTGGGCGGGTACGCAGCCAAAGATTCAACGTCTAAAATTTAGGGAGCAGGAATCGATGAATCGCTCTGTGGTGGATTGGCTTGTTCTGGTGGAAGCGGTTGTTCAGATGAATTATCTTCTGTGGATGTAGATTCTGGCTCTTTTATCATAGCATGCTGCTCTTGCCCTCTAAGCCCAAGATATGTTGCGGCACTGATTCCTTGTAGTGTAAGAAGTGTGTCATCAAATTCCGGCATTGCCAGATTTTTAAGGACTTCCCAAACAAAGAATAGTCCGATCGCAACTGTCCAAATAAATGTTTGGAATCGATGAAAGTTGACTCCATTAATATCTGATAATATATCGTAGAAAAAACCTTCAGAAACGCGTTGACTACCTTTTTTCTTCTTCTCATTCCCCTGCCCATCAATTAACGAAGTACCAAATGCAGTTATAGAATTGATTCCCAATAATATTAGTGATTGTTGTGTCAAAATATTGGTGTAATCTCCTGTTATGCCGTAGATAATAAGGTAAGCACCAAAAATTAGAAATGTCCAAAAAGCAAGTTGAGATATCGATAGACTGAATGGGTTTCTGTTCAATTTTTTTCTGCCAAGAAAAAATTGAGCAATTCGGCTTTGACGATATTCATTTTTAAGATCAGCCTTTTCTGCGATCAACAGTTCTTGGCCACCAATCACCTCTTTTTGAGAGTAAACCCCTTCTATTCCAAAGCTACGAAGAGTGTTTCGGCAATACCTAATGAACATTAATACAACAGCTACAAGTAGAAGTAGACACAGCCAAAATCGCCACGAAAACAGAACTATTGTTAATTGAGGAGGTGGGAAACCATCGCTCACTGGAATTGCAAGCTTTTTGGGACAGCCTACTCCCGCTATCACGTTAATACTGTATCTGCTACCAAGAAGCTCATTCCATGCAGCTTGAGACGAGTCGGTGCGCTCAAGTCGAAAGGCTAACCAATCATCCTCAAGAACTGTCCTTTGATCTTTACCCGGAACCTTGACGATAACTGGTTCTCCGTGGACATCATCTAGCTCATAGCCATCCAGGTACAACACTAATTGTCGAGGATCAAATGAATTGGTGGCATTAGGTGTTGCATTTCTGGTAGCTGCTGATAATCCTTCAACTTTTATCCTAATGCGATCGCCCATTTTAACTTGGTTACGACCATTGTCGGCAATGACTTGTTGAGTTTTCAGCCCAGGAGGCACTGAACATAGCTGAGGCGCAAAATTTACAGGAGGGCCATCTGAACTATCTTGAGCAATTACTGCAAAGTTGATAGAAACAATCAACAGAAAAACCAACAAAAAAATAGCAGTCAATCTTTTAGCATTTCTATACATCGCTCGGTATTCCACCAACAGTGATTACTATGTCGGTAGTGTAACCATACTTGAGTCACTCAGGGTAACTGAAAGTTTAAAAGTTTAGGTTTCAAAATCCTTCGTTTGTATGAAGGGTTTTAACATCAGGTCAAGGGAACTATTTTACATAATTCCTGGAACAACAGGTTTACGTTAGCTTTGAGTGAGTCACGGCTGCGGTTGCGTTGTGCGATTCGTTTGGTGTCACCAGCTATACACCGAACTGGGTTTCCATTTTTGCGATCGCATCAGGGTAAAAGCAGGAGTTAGAGATTGCGATCGCTGAAATGGCAATTTTAACTCGCTTAAATTCTTTAGGGTGAGGCATTAGATCCCATTTTTCGGTAATTTAACCCAGTTTATGCCTATTTATCTTGCCATTCTTGCTGACAATAACGGAATCAAGCCAAAAAGTGACTAATCATTCAGATTTTCAATGACTACGAACCCACAATTATTAGCGGGGGTTGCTACTGCATTCCCTGGTGATTCCAGCTTTGACTTTGAAGAATTGGCTGGAATCAACTTTGTTATGGTCTTCATTTTAAAGTTTGATGGTTGTAGATGAACATAGGAATAATTCAGCCTTACAATAACGGGTTTTTAGAAATTGTACCAGAGAGCGATTATTGGCAAATTGCAGCTATACACATCAATGGCCAAGCCTACTGCCCTACTCCTCGGCTTTATAGATCAGAAAAAGTGGCATTAGCAAAAGCTACACAAATTTATGATTGGCTAGCTGACCACGAAGAAGAAATTAGTGGTGGGGGTTGCTATTGCTCTGAATTGAAACTCATCCTATGGCAACAACCGAAAGTATCTTAGTTGACCTTGTATTAATAGGTAGTTATTTATGGGTGAATGACATTAGAGGCTGCTATTAATTTGGAGCTTGAGTCCCGCAACACACCAGCAGTCTATTTAATGATTGATGCAAATAAAATAATAATTTTCCTAGAATAAATTCTAGTTTATCTATTAGGTACTAGGCAAGTCTCCTTAAGGTAATACATTATCTATGCCAGACTTTGCTAAATACCTAATTGATTGTGCAAAAACTTAAAATAGCAATTCTTTGCTGATGCTATGTGCAGATTCACTTTAGTCAAATAGGTAATTTTTCATTAGGGCAAAATTTACCCATAAAAGCGAAATTGGTTGGTATGTTTTCTACTATTTGTGTCGTCTATCAAGCATCAAAGCTGAAACTAATCTCTAAAACTGTATTAAATACTACTTTTTACTAATTAAATTGGTAAATTTTTACTGCTAGATAAATGCTCTGTTTCTTAGAATTTGGGGCTTTTGAGCCAAGATAGCAGATAAAAAGTAACCACCCGCAAAAATAATTTGCGCCTTGCAAGCAAATTGGCCATTTCTGTGATAGTCTTTTTATATAGGGAATCAAGACAGCGAAAGCACAAAAAGTCTTCAAAGAGAAATGATATAAACTCAAAGACTACACTTTCGCCTTGGCAGATGCAATGTTTAAATCCGCTACGGCTTTTTGAAACTAAGAGACAAAGCCAATGAAGCAGGATAGTGACCTCCGTAATAACTTGAAGTCCATTAGAACTCGCTTAGGCATGAGCCAACAAGATTTGGCTAACATCGCTAATGTGACTCGTCAGACTATTAGTGGTGTAGAATCGGGGCAATACGCTCCCTCAGTAGCCATAACACTTCGCTTGGCCAAAGCGCTTGGCTGTCAAGTTGAGGATCTATTCTGGTTAGAGCGAGATTTACCTGAAATTGAAGCAGTTCTTGCCAAACCCGTTTTGAATGGTCAACAACTGCGAGTTAGCATGGCTCGTGTAGGAGGACAATGGATAGCTTATCCCTTGATTGGCATGGATGCTTTTCGCCAAGATATGATTCCGGCTGATGGTGAAACAGTTGGGGGGGTGAGGCAGTCCGGTCTTCTCCCAAGGGGAGACGCTAAGAGCGATAGCGCAGCGTTAGCGAGTCATCGAGCGTCTGGGGGTTTCCCCCAGGACGAACTGCCGAAAGGGTTCCCCGGCATAAGCAAACTGTCGTTAGCGTCAGCGGTAGCGAGGAACGAGCGTCACCCGAAGGGTGAAAGCACAAGCCTTACAGGTACAAATAAAGTTCGAGTCCGTCTTTTAGACGATAATATCGACACACTTCACAATACCGTTGTGATTGCTGGTTGTGCACCTGTGATTTCACTATGGGCAAGAGCCACCGAACGCTGGCATCCGCAACTGCGAGTCCAATATAACTTCGCCAACAGCATGGCTGCATTGCACAGTCTATGCAGAGGTGAGGCGCACATCGCTGGGATGCATCTCTACGATCCTGAAACTGGTGAGTATAATACTCCCTTTGTTCGAGATGTTTTGGCTGGGAGGGAAGCAGTTCTGATTACTCTTGGTGTTTGGGAAGAGGGACTTTTGTTGAAGTCTGGGAACCCAATGGGAATTAGAACAGTTACTGACTTAGTTGCAGGGGAAGTGATTATTGTCAACCGCGAAATAGGTTCCGGTAGTCGGATGCTTTTGGAACAAACACTCCAAAAAGAGCAGATACCGTTTGATGCTGTTCAGGGCTTTGACAATATACTCAAAAGTCACCAAGATGTTGCCCAAGCTGTAGTCAGAGGAGTTGCCGATGCTGGTATAAGTACAGGATCTGTAGCTACTGCTTTTGGGCTGGGATTTATCCCTTTACATCAGTCACGATATGATTTGGTGATTCTCAAGGAATATCTTGAAGAAGCACCTGTACAGCAGTTGCTCAGTACTTTGGGACATCGAATGGTTCACTCCCAATTTGAAATTCTCGGCGGTTACGATATCAGCAAAATCGGTGAAGTTGTAGCGACTGTTTAGAGTGGATTGCAATGGTTGGTTGTGTGGTTTAGGGAAAACTTGGCGTAAATTTAAATCCTGTTGCAACCACTCTTTAGGTATGAGCAACCTTCAGTGGATTACAACAACTGATGATGCTGAATTCGTAATTCGGATTGAATTTGAGTTTCCAACTTAGAATCTGTAGCTTTCTTTTGTCCAATTGGTATTACTACCGCTAGAGAAATCATTTGAGTGAGCGGATAGTAATACTTGCAATATTCCTTGAGTGATGTCTTATCGCTCTAGCCATTAGTCAGAAAAAACAATGACTAATGGCCAACGAAAACTGACCAAAACTTAAATATGTTCTTTCTTCGGACTCTTTTTGCTGTAGAACGATCGCCTCCAACGACGTTCTACATCAGGTCACTGCTGTAATTTTACAGCGCGAGTACCTCCGGTAGGCACTTTGTGCCATCGCCTCATAATCCAAAAGACCCACCAAACAAACAATCACAGGATTAATCATCATGTCCGACGAAAAAATTAGACAGATTGCTTTTTACGGTAAAGGCGGTATTGGTAAATCTACCACTTCCCAAAACACCCTTGCCGCTATGGCAGAAGTGGGTAAACGCATTTTGATTGTCGGATGTGACCCCAAAGCTGACTCCACTCGTTTGATTTTGCACTGTAAAGCTCAAACTACCGTGTTGCACCTCGCTGCTGAACGAGGTGCTGTAGAAGATATCGAACTTGAAGAAGTAGTTATCAATGGTTTCCGAGATATCAAATGTGTGGAATCTGGTGGTCCTGAACCTGGTGTAGGTTGTGCCGGTCGCGGTATCATTACCGCCATCAACTTCCTTGAAGAAAACGGTGCTTACTCAGATGTAGATTTCGTATCCTACGACGTGTTGGGCGACGTTGTGTGCGGTGGTTTTGCTATGCCAATCCGTGAAGGTAAAGCTCAAGAAATCTACATCGTTACCTCCGGTGAAATGATGGCGATGTTTGCTGCTAATAACATCTCTCGCGGTGTTCTCAAGTACGCTCACACTGGTGGCGTGCGCTTGGGAGGTCTAATTTGTAACAGTCGTAATACTGACAGAGAAGACGAACTGATTAGCACATTGGCGGCCAGATTGAGTACTCAGATGATTCACTTTGTTCCCCGCGACAACATCGTGCAACACGCAGAATTGCGCCGGATGACTGTTAACGAGTACGCACCCGATAGCAATCAAGCTAATCAATACCGGACATTAGCGGACAAGATTATCAACAATACAAATCTTGCCGTTCCCACACCTATTGAGATGGACGAGCTAGAAGATTTGTTGATTGAATTTGGTATTCTCGAAAGCGAAGAAAATGCTGCAAAACTGATAGGTGCCGCCAACGCTCAAGCAGATGGTGAGAAGAAGCTAGAAGATGCCCAAGGCGAAGCACTAGAAGCACTGAAAAAAGGAAATGTAGAAATAGTTTCCGGTAGCTAAAAAAAGAAAGTAAAGTTCTTATTTAGACTCAGGTGCTAAATACAGAGTAAATATTAGGTGGGCTATTTTTGCCCACCCTCTCACCGAAACAGTGCTGAGTGCTGAGTAAAAAGTAAAATTAGACCGACTAAGCATCAAATTAGTTTTGAGTAGCGAATACCTCGGCTAAGAGTGGGAAGATTCATTAATACTACTTATTCATTACTTTTTACTCAGGACTCAACCACTCATCACTCTTGAAAAATCTTTTAAAATGGAGGTAATCGAATAGCCAATCTTAACTTTTGTTTGTTTCAGCTTCACCGTGCTAACACTAATTTCTCAAGGTCTACACAGCAACATTAATACTTTAATAGTCTAGTTGGTATTTTTGTTTTCTCCTTCTCTAACCTAGTTAGTGTTTATGTTTTAGGGGATGGGAAATTCCCTTTCTCATTCCCTTTTATTCCATCCTTTAGATACACGATTAATAAATGAAAACCTATAGAGGTTTTTGAAAATTCTCTTAACACCTAGTAACTTCTACTTATTGTCACTAAACAGATGAATCCCACCCCAGGAAAAATTAACGATTCGCTCAGTAACTCCAATTCTGAAGATGCTCCTCAGCAGCAGAAACTGCATAAAAAAAAGTCCTCTACACAATTACCCCAACCTGGAACTACTCAAGGGAGTTGCGCTTTTGATAGTGCAATGATTACCCTAGTACCAATCACCGATGCTGCTCATGTAGTTCACGGGCCAAGTGGCTGTGCTGCCAGTATTTTGGGAAGTTACAGCAGTCTCTCCTCTGGTTCGATGCTGTACAAAATACGTTTTACCAGCGACATCGATGAAAACGATATCATTTTCGGTGGAGCCAAAAAGCTGTACAAAGGCATTTTAGAATTACAAAGACGCTACAAACCGGCGGCAGTATTTGTTTACTCCACTTGCATCACCGCCCTGATTGGGGATGACATTGAGGGAGTTTGCAAAGATGCCACTGAGAAAACAGGAATACCTACTATCCCTGTACATTGTCCTGGATTCATTGGCAACCAAAATTTGGGCAACCGTGTCGCTGGTGAAGCAATGCTAGAACACGTTATTGGAACAGCTGAACCAGAGACTAGTACACCTAATGACATCAACCTAATTGGTGAACATAACATCGCAGGTGCAATATGGAATGTTTTACCGTTATTAGAGAAATTAGGTATTAGAGTTTTGGCAAAAATTACAGGCGATGCTGTCTACAAAGAAGTTTGCTATGCTCATCGTGCCCAACTTAACGTCATACTCTCCTCCAAAGCACTAATCAACGTAGCAAAAGGGATGGAAAAAAAATATGGCATTCCCTATATTGAAGAGTCTATCTATGGTATAGAGTCAATCAATCAATGTTTAAGGAATATTGCGTCAAAGTTAGGTAATTCTGATTTGCAGGAACGTACAGAAAAATTAATTGTAGAAGAAACTGCTGCAATAGATGAAAAACTCGCTCTGTATATTACCCGATTACAAGGTAAGCGCATTATCCTTTCTATTGGAAGTTTCAAGAGTTGGTTGATTATCTTTGCTGCTAAGAAATTGGGGATGGAAGTTATTGCTATTAGTACCAAGGATAATACTGAGGAGGATAAAATTAGAGTCAAAAGTTTGTTGGAGCAAGATGGCATAATTCTAGAACAAAATACTCCTGAAGAAATTTTACAGATAATTAATGAAAATCAAGCTGAGATGTTAATTGCTGATAAACGCTATCAAGATACCTCTCTTACAGCTAGAATTCCATTTCTAGATATTAATCAAGAACGCAACCATCCTTATGCAGGGTATATAGGAATTTTAGAAGTAGCACAAGAACTGTATGCCGCTTTTTACAACCCTGTATGGGAGCAAGTATACCAGCTAGCCCCGTGGTCAGAAGATGGGGGAGATGAGGGAGCAGGGGGAGATGGG
>NZ_CAXTNE010000127.1:12183-21763 GCF_964245445.1 uncultured Nostoc sp. | reverse complement strand
AATCTACTGAAATGAGAAAGCAAACTGGGGTTTGAGAAAGCATTTAGTCTAAACGCTTTCTTATTTCGGTATTTTGTTTATTAAATTTGACTTTATTTGTTTTTTCAATGAAGTAACTAGGTATGATCATCGGTTTGACGACAAGCCGGAGTCTCCGGCTTTGCGCTTTGCGTCTACGTCAAGCATAATGCTTCAATACTGCAAGCCGAGTATCCTAAGTATTGTGGCTTCTTTGGTGCAACAGTAGCAATGCCTGCGGCGGGCTATTCGGCGTCGCCAAAAATCTGCCAATTAGAAGCAAGCCAGGGTGTCAAATAACAATGTGGCTAAAGTCACCCATTCAGGTGAAGGCATACAGGCATATAATATCTATTATTAAGGAAGATTAAGCAACTATGAAGCTAACTATCCGTCTAGTTGTTACTTCATTAATTAAAGATTTAATCCAAAAATTTTAACAACTCCGTATTCCTGCACCTGCCCTTTAATATTTATGTCCCCTCAATTAACCATAGTTAAGAGGAACCCTAACCACTCCCCACAAGCGCAAAGGGGAGCAAAAGCGCAGCTGTTTGCTCCGAAGGGGTGCTTTTACTATAGGCAATTCGATGGGCATCATCAATATAACTACAGGCTACTCCCATAAAGCAAGATTTATAGGCTTTTAGATATGGCTACGCACATAGAAATTCCTGTTGTTGGCAAAGTTAAATATCCATTACGCTGGCTGATGGGGCTGATAGCAGGGGGTGTCTTGGTTGTTGGTACCACAACCTACACTCTGGTAAATCAAGGGACAAAAGAAGACATTGCTCAATTAACTGTGCCAGTAGCAGCGAAAAACGTCACCTTACGGATTACAGCTAGTGGCAAAGTCGTACCAGTTCAGAGCGTAAATATTAGTCCGAAGAACCCCGGAGTGCTGTCGCAATTATATGTGGAACAAGGCGATCGCATTCAACAAGGGCAAATTCTCGCCCGCATGGATAGCGCAGGTATTGAGGCTCAAAGGAGCCAGTACCGTGCTAACTTAGCCCAAAGTCAAGCCCAACTTGCCGAAGCCCTTGCTGGTAGTCGTCCTCAAGAAATTGCTCAAGCAAGGGCCCGGTTAGCACAAGCTCAAGCCCAGCTAACCCAAGCTAAAGTCGGTAATCGTCCCCAAGAGATTGCTCAATCTCAATCCCAAGTGGATGCGGCTCAAGCAAAGGTGAATTACACCAATGAACAGGTAAAGCGTTATCAATATCTATATCAACAGGGAGCAGAGAAAAAACAATTATTCGATCAAGCCCTCAGCGAAGACAAAAGTGCTAGAGCTAATTTAGAAGAAGTTAAAAAAGGATTGTCGTTAGTCCAAAGTGGTAGTCGGACTGAAGAAATTGCCCAACGTCAAGCAGCAGTTAATGAAGCACGGGCAGCATTAGTACTGTTAGAAGATGGGACTCGTTCTGAAGAAATTGTCCAGCGTCAAGCAGCTGTTGCTGCGGCTGAGGCTCAATTGAAGGGTGTACAAGTGCAGTTGGAAGATACAATTATTCGCGCTCCTCTTTCGGGAATTGTTACCCAAAAGTATGCCGATCCTGGCGCGTTTGTCACACCCACAACTTCTGCATCTGCTAGTGCGTCGGCAACTTCTAGTTCAATTGTCGCCGTAGCACGCGGGTTAGAAATATTAGCTCAAGTTCCCGAAGCTGATCTTGGCAGAATTAAACCGGGACAGCAGGTGGAAATTGTCGCTGATGCTTATCCCGACCAAGTTTTTAAAGGTCATGTGCGCCTGATTGCTCCAGAAGCAGTAGTGGAACAAGGTGTGACATCCTTCCAGGTGCGGGTTGCTCTGAATACTGGTACAGATAAACTGCGTTCTGGCTTAAATGTGGATTTGACTTTTTTAGGTGATCGCGTCAATGATGCCTTGGTGTTACCAACGGTGTCAATCGTCACTGAAAAGGGTCAAACTGGCGTACTTGTACCAGATGCAAAGAATAAACCCCAGTTCCGCGAAGTTACAGTTGGGGCACAAATCCAAAACGAAACTCAGATTTTAGGTGGAGTTAAAGAAGGCGATCGCGTTTTTGTTAATCCACCCAAAGATTACAAAATTGAGAAGGCGAAAGAACAGAATAATTCGTAATTTTTAAGACATGAATTTTTTAGAAAGCATTCAAATGGCGGGGAAAACCCTGCTGTCAAATAAATTGCGTAGCGCCCTCACTATGTTGGGTATAGTTATTGGCAATGCTTCAGTGATTGCCATGATTGGCATTGGTGAAGGTGGGCAAAGGTACGTTAATAAACAGTTGGAGTCATTAGGGCCAAATGTGCTGTTTGTACTGCCAGGTAATCGAGAAACTCAGCGTATCTCCTTTGAAGTGCCAAAAACTCTGGTGTTACAAGATGCTGAAGCGATCGCCTCTCAAGTCCCAACAGTAGTAGGAGTTGCGCCGGAGTTAAACAGAAGACAGGTAATTGTATACCGCAACAGAAACACCGATGTTAACATCATTGGCACAACTCCGAGCTTTCTATCAGTGCGGGATTTTGAAACTGCTAAAGGCAGGTTTTTCTCTGAGGTAGACATTAAGGGAAGTAACCAAGTCGTTGTGTTAGGTGGAGACTTGGCAGAAAAACTATTCGGTAATAGTAACGCTATCGGTCAACAATTACGAATCGGAAATACCAGCTTTCAAGTGATTGGAACGTTAATAGCCAAAGGTTCCAGCGTGGGAGCAGATTATGATGATGCTGCTTTAATACCGATCACGACTTCAGCAAACCGACTTGTGGGAAAAAATTCTCCTTATGGTATTGCTTTAGATTATCTCGTTGCTGCCGCTCGTGATTCAGAGAGTGTGGATGCAGCAGAATTTCAAATTACTAATTTACTGCGTCTACGGCACAAAATTAATGGTGAAGATGACTTTACTCTTCGCTCTCAAAAGGATGCTTTGCAAACTGTCGGTCAAATCACAGGTGCATTGACAATCATGTTAGCTGCGATCGCCGGGATATCTTTGTTTGTCGGCGGCATAGGCATCATGAATATTATGCTTGTCTCCGTCACCGAACGCACTCAAGAAATCGGATTGAGAAAAGCGATCGGGGCAACTGAGCAAGATATTTTGCTACAGTTCATCATTGAGGCAGTAATAGTTTCCGCAGCTGGCGGTTTAGTTGGGACTGCGGTTGGTGTCAGTGGCATTCTATTAGTGGGAGCCTTGACTCCCTTAGAAGCGGCACTTTCTCCAACAGCGATTACTATGGCAGTTGGTGTCTCTGGTGGTATCGGTTTATTCTTTGGTGTTGTTCCTGCACGTCGCGCTGCTAAACTCGACCCGATTGTGGCTTTGAGAAGTGCTTAGTCTATTAGTGTAAAACTAATACATCTGGACAAGAATTTTCAGACACAAGCTAAAAAAAATTAAATAATTAAAATACAGCAGAATTTAGGAGTTAAAAGTTTGGAGTTAATGGAAAAATATTGTTAGCGACAATCCAAAATTTTTATCCAGTTTGTAGTGTATCGCGGAATCTATAATAAAACGAGGTTTTAGTATCAGTTTTACCCCACCCTAACCCTCCCCTTTACAAGGGGAGGGAACTAAATTTCTTATTTCCCCCCTTGATAAGGGGGGTAAATCTGACTTGTGTGTAGACTGTAGCCTTTTAGGAAAGAGTAATGGCAGTGAGGTTAAAGTATATTGCATACAAATGAAAAGCGCTCGCTATATAAGCCAGACAATTGATTGCAAGGCTAATATAGTAGAGGTTTTAGTTATTTGGCTTTTTCAAAACTACATGGAAAGAATTTAAATATCCCGTAATGGTTTTAGCTAATGTCTTTTGCTGTTTTTTTGTAGTTATTGCCATTACTTGATATAACCTTCCTTCAGCAACATACATTCTACTTCTAGTAATTTTTCCTCCAGAATTGATATATTCAATTTCTTTGCCAGGATGATTATTAGAACTATGAATATTCCTTTGACTAATTAAATTACTTTTCGTAGTCTTTAAAGCCATATCTCGTGCATTATTAAGTAAAGCTTGGGGGTCAGTTATTTGACCATAACTATAAGGAAAATCATTGTAAGCAACTACATAAGCTACTTGCTGTTTTGGTGGTTGAGCAACAAATATTTCTAAAGTAATTTCCCCCATGTAAGTTTTTTGATATTGAGTATTTCTGTTGGGGTTTCCTGGCATCAAAATACTAAAGCGTCCATCTGGTGCAGTATATAACTTCCATTTTGGCTGCACGGGTTGAGAAACCTTTCGTTTGACAACAGCCGTGGTAGGTTTGGGTTGACGCGCTTCCACAAAAACAGAGCCACCACAGACGAGTGTGGCGGCGATTAGTGGCAACAGACTTTTAGTTGTCATATTTTTTGCCTTTTGAGATGCTGATCTCACTGTTGATGCTAGCTGTTATAACCTAGCAGCACATAAAGCAGCACCTATTAGCCCTACTTGTGGGTTGAGGATAACATACACGGGGATCTCTTCAAGGAGGCGGCGCATCCTGCCTTTTTGGGTGAAGTTTAATAAGAAACCGTTGTTTTGAATTAAGGGCAGGATTTTGGGCGCAATTCCACCAGCAATGTATAAACCACCATAAGGTAAGAGTTTAAGGGCAAGATTGCCAGCTTCTGCACCGTAAGCCTCTATAAATAATTGCAAAGTTTGTTCACAGAGGCGATCGCGTTTTTCTAGTGCAGCTGTACCAATGACAGCACCAGGATCAACACTTTTCTCTTCTTGTCCAGCTTCTTGTTCCCAAGTTCTAACGATTTGGGCAATATCTGGTGATTCGGCGGCAAATTTGCGATCGCGCAAAAATTGGTAAATTGCCACAATTCCCATTCCAGAAACCACGCGTTCCACAGAAAGGCGCTGGATATCATGTTTACCTAGCAGGTATTTCAACAGTTGAAACTCGATCTCATTCCGAGGGGCGAAGTCAGCATGTCCACCTTCTGAGGGAAAGACTTGATAGTCGTTTCCCTGTTTAATTAAAAATCCTTGTCCTAAGCCAGTACCAGCACCAATAATTCCAATGGGGGTTTCGGGTTGAGGTTTGCCAACTTGCAACGTCAGCAAGTCTTGTTTTTGTAAACCTGAAATGCCATAGCCAACGGCGGCGAAGTCGTTAATCAAAGAAATATGTGGGATACCCAATTCTTCTTCTAAACGTTCGGTATCTAGGAACCAGGCTAAATTGGTCAGTTTGGCAGTATTTTTGACAATGGGACCTGCGATCGCAAAACAAGCCTTTTCTGGTATGAGTGTATTAACTTTGACCAAAAACTGCTGCACTATGGGTACTAAATCGGGAAAATCAGCACTGTGGTAACTTTCCTGATGAATAGTATGTAAAGCTAGTGAGTCTGATGTTTCAACCAATCGCAGAATAGTTTTCGTACCGCCGATGTCTCCTGCTAATAATAAAGTCATAGAATTTATTCGTGAATTAATTACTTTTTTTGTAAGATATACCCAACGTAGCAGAAGCCATGAACGCAAATTTCTATCAGAGGCTTAAGCAAATCGAATAACTTCTTCTATGTGGGTTAAATGGGAAGTATCTCCCTTTAGTTCTAATAACCATTCTGGATCTTCGCGTACCACTTTTACCAGCGAACATAAAGAAGCTTTAACTTCTGTTTTGGCAATTTCTCCCACTAGCCCCATTGCTCCCCCCAAAACAGATGCACCATGTGCTACTAGCAGGATATCCTCTGGGAGGAACTCAGTAGCTAAACATCTCGCAGTTTGCCCAGAACGTTCTCGCACTTTTTCACGAGTTTCAGGATATTTAGCGGCGATGCGCGGAGTGTAGCTGGTGTCAATTCTGGGGAATAACTCTGCTAATGCTGGAGTCGAGAGTCTTCCGGGTTCTTCTGTCATCCAAACTGGGTTTAGCCATTCACTCAAGCCTGTTTCCAATTTGATCGGTAAGTTTAGCACTTCTGCAACTGCGTTTGCCGTTTGTACGGTTCGCAGGAAAGGAGAAGCGAAAATATGGGTAATATTTTCTCTTTTCAATCGTTTAGCTAACTGTTGTGCCTGCACCATACCATCATCAGACAAGGGGGGATCGTAGCGTCGTTCGGCGGTGAGAAACCAATCAGGGTTTACGAAATCGAGGCGGTTAGCGTGTCTTGCGATCCAGACTATTTGACTCATGGGTTTAATTATTCCGGTGAATATAATTCGCCGCTAAACAAATATATAGATATCTGCAAGGAGGGCTGCAAATATTAATATATGACAAAAATCGTAATAATATTTAATAATACTAATGATTAGGAAAAGTTATAAATGCTGTCAATGTAGTTTTACTTAAAGCCTTTTTAGCCAAGTTTCTAAAGCAATATCAACTAAAAGCTCTAGAGAGTTAGTTCCACTCAGAATAAGTTTTTCGTAATTTTGATAGCAGATGCGCGATCGATCATTTATTAATTCAGTCTCCACACATCTTTTTATTTTTTCTAGGAATACTGGATATTGATACATGTTATGACTTCTATTTTTATTACTAACAAAGGCTCTAGGGTAATTAATTATTATATAAAAGTTCGTCCAATCTTTATCAAGGCAAATATGCATTCTCAGGGTATTTTGCTTTAAATATGGTTCCGGTTCAGGTAATCTTAGAAATAGGTTAGGTCTACCTTGAGAACCATAAATAGTGCTACCAAAGTAAAACTCAGCACAGAGCTTATTTTTTCCTTTACCATATTCAATAGAATTAGGTTTAACAATTTCTTGAATGCGTTTGTCAAAGCCAAGAATTTTTTTACGAATTCTGAGTACAGCCTCTCGCTCATTTTCACTAGAATTGTCACATTTAGCTAGGCGGTTAATAATTGCTCTAGGAGGAGCAGGTATATCTTCATTAACATCTCTTTCCTGATGATGAATCTCTACTTTTGACAAATTGCCACTATCTAAGTCTTTTAGTTCTAAATAGAAGTTTTGACTAGTTACGAATATTTGAAAATTGAGAAATTGAATAGGTAGATGGCTGTACTTTCTATCTGTAAAATTATCTCGATGAAAATTAGGCTTAATTGCTATCAAACTAATAAGTTGTCCATAGTCTACCTCTTCCTGGAAGGGTTTATTCTCAAGTAAAGCTTCATAATACCGAGTTAGTTGCTGAACAATATATCTATCTTCACCGTTTTTCAATTCCAGCACTACTAACTGTTTCTTCTCATTCAAAGCTAAAATGTCGCAAATTTGACCCTTGACATAATATTGTCGCTTTAGTGGAATTAACCCAAAAAGTTCCTTTAAATTCGCCCAGACAAAATCTTCTAAATCAGCTTCAGTCGCAAATTGCCAACTGTTACCCGTTTTTCTTAAATTCACAAAATTCATTATCTCGCTCTGACTTCAGGAAATTACTACCTTTAGTATTCCCAAAGCTAGATAGGAATTTATCCAATTGCTTACAACTTCAACCACCCAAATAGTCGCCCTACAGTTAATTGAAGATTACTGACTAAATCGGGAACTGGTAATATTTCTTGTTCTTCTTGTAAAAGTTCTGGTTGCTGCTTTAGTGGATAAACTAAGACAGAACGATCGCCTGGATCAATTAACCAACCTAAACAACTACCATGTTTTAAACAATGTAGAATATTCCCGGTTACTTTAGTCTGGCTTTGATCGGGCGAAAGAATCTCAATTGTCCAGTCTGGATGCGCTTGAAAAACATTTGCTACATATCCTCGTTCATCTAAGGGAATCCGTTCCCAAGCAAACACAGCAACATCAGGGACAATCAAACGTCCGCCAAAAGTACACCGCAATTCTGGGAAAGCAAGGGCAATTTTTCGACTTTCAACTACTTCATTTATACCTGTGACTAACTTCCCCTGTAATTTGCTATGTTTTCCTTGAGGCATTGGCTTTTGAATAATTTGACCATTAATGTATTCTGAGCTAGGCTTTGTTTCTGGTAGTTTCAAAAACTCTTCTATGGTTAGGGGTTTAGTTGCTGATTTTACCATCTGCTTATACCTTTCAAGTTTTCATTTAATGAATCATCCTAAATAAGCTTTTTTAACTCGCTCATCACTAATCAATTCTGATGCAGCACCCGTTAAAGTTATAGAACCAGCTTCCAAAACATAACCGCGATCGGCAATTTGTAGTGCCAGATTAGCGTTTTGTTCAACTAACAGAATAGTCACGCCTGTAGCCCGGAGATTTTCAATAATAGAGAAGATTTCCCGGACGATCGCAGGTGCTAAACCTAAGCTAGGCTCGTCTAAAAGTAATAGCTGTGGTTTACTCATGACAGCACGAGCGATCGCTAACATTTGTTGTTCACCACCACTGAGGGTTCCTGCTAGTTGATTGCGTCTTTGTGACAAACGTGGAAATAGCTCAAATTGGCGCTGAATATCTGCTTTTACCTCAGCTTGATTGGAACGAATATAAGCACCCAAAAGTAAGTTATCAAATACTGTTTGCCGCGCTAATACTCTGCGTCCTTCGGGACAATGGGCGATGCCAAGTTGTACAACTTCGTGAGTTTTGCGGCGGTTAATATTATGTCCATTATAGATAATTACGCCACTCTTAGGATTAACTACTTTAGATATGGCGCGGAGTGTGGTAGTTTTACCAGCACCATTAGCACCAATTAGAGTAACTACCTCGCCTTTTTGAATAACTAAATTAATTTTTTTTAGAGCTTGGATACCGCCATAATTAACATCAAGTTCTTGAACTTCTAAAATTGTATAGTTTGGCTTACTATCGGCTTTCATCGGCGGTTTACATCCAGAAATGTTGATTCAAAACTTAAGATACATCAATCATAGATTTCTTAAAACAGTGCGTAGACATTGCTGCAACTTAAAAATTAACGCCAGAATACTGCAATCTTTATGATGTACTATTAGTTACTGATAAACATATCAAGCGTCCTGTGGCAAAAGTAGCAGATATTGGTAGCAAACGACTAATTAATTTAGCTCCCGATGCATGGGTACAGTGGGTGACTCAGCGTCCTGAAGTCGTGGCGAAAGAAATTCTCGGCTCTGAGTTTCACTGGATTAGCCGCGAAACAGATGTGTTGGTGAAGGCATACAGTCCTACTCACGGAGATTTTCTAGTACTAAATGAACTACAGTTGCGTTACACGGCACAGATGCCTCTACGGATGAGAGCATATACTGCCTTGGCACAAGAACGCTACCGATTGCCAACTTACCCAGTACTGATCAACATTTTACCGCCCCCATCCACCTTAACTATTGTCAATAGTTACGAGCAGGAATTTTTGGGATTACGTGCTATCCAAGATTATCGCGTGATTAATTTGTGGGAAATCGATGCTGAAATAGTGTTTGGGCAACCACTACCATCGTTGTTACCCTTTGTGCCAATCCTGCGAGGAGGGGGAGAAGTATCAGTTGTGCAACGCGCACTACAGGCGCTAAGAGCAGATGCACAGTTGAACGAGTTAGAATCATTGCTGGCATTTTTTGCTAGCTTTGTGTTAGACACGCCTTTAGTGCAACAAATCATGAGGTGGGATATGGCAGTATTGCGAGAATCG
>NZ_CAXTNE010000127.1:0-12083 GCF_964245445.1 uncultured Nostoc sp. | reverse complement strand
CACGCCTTTAGTGCAACAAATCATGAGGTGGGATATGGCAGTATTGCGAGAATCGCCTTGGTATCAAGAAATTGAGCAAATAGGTATTCAGCAGGGTGCGCGACGGCAGCTAATCCGGGTATTGGAACAACGCTTTGGCGAAATTCCTCATGAAGTGGAAGTAAGGTTTGAGGGCGAGAGTGTGGAAAAATTAGAAAGCTTAATGGATAGCGCGATCGCTGTGAATTCTTTAGACGAATTTGTAAGTATTTTGTTTATATAAATTTCACAGGTGCGATCGCCTTTAGTGCAACAAATCATGAGGTGGGATATGGCAGTATTGCGAGAATCGTCTTGGTATCAAGAAATTGAGTAAAGAGGTATTCAGCAAGGGGCGCGACAGCAGCTAATCCGGGTATTGCAACGACGTTTTGGTGAAATTCCTCATGAAGTGGAAGCAAGGCTTGAGGGTGAAAGTGTGGAAAAATTAGAAAGCTTAATGGATAGTGCTATCGCAGTGAACTCTTTAGAGGAATTTGTGGTAGGTGAATCTTATTCGGTAGAAGAAGTGATTACCGACTACAACGAACTTCATGGGACTAATTTCACAGTTGAAAATATTTTGAATAGCTGAATCTGGACTGCTTGTACGTATTACAAAATCAGCCCGAAAAGATTTAGTGGATTTGCAGCCGAAGTTTTTTAAGCAGGTGATGACTAAAATTTTGCTGCTACCGGAAAATTGTAAACCTCAAGATTTTTTTGTAATTCATTCTCAATAGCTTATTCATTTCCCAAATAAGCTTCAATTACAGCCGGGTCATTTCTAACTATAGATGGTTCACCCAATGCAATCAATTGCCCAAAATCTAACACCGCAATGCGATCGCACAAACCCATAACCAATGGTACATGGTGTTCTATAAGGATGATCGTTAAATTGAAGTGATCGCGCAGGCTACGGATAAATTCACTGAGTTGCTGCTTTTCGTTGGGGTTCATCCCCGCCGCAGGTTCATCAAGAAGTAAGACTTGCGGTTTTAATGCTAAAGCACGGGCAATTTCTAGCCGACGCTGATCGCCATAAGCAAAATTTTTGGCTTTTTCGTGAGCGCGATCGCTTAATCCCACCAAATCCAATAAATCTAAAGCTTTCTGCTTAGTTTTAAGTTCTTCACTAGGCGCTGGTGGTAATCCCAAAACTCCTGCAATCATATTACTTTTAGTGTGTAAATGCCGAGCAATAATCACATTTTCTAACGCCGACAATTCCCCAAACAAGCGGATATTTTGAAAAGTACGGGCGATACCTAAAGCAGCAATTTGATGAGGACGCAGTTGATAAATTTCTGCACCTTGATAAATTAATTTACCGCTAGAAGGTGGAATGAAAGCAGTAATCAAATTAAACAGTGTTGTTTTGCCAGCACCATTAGGCCCAATCAGTCCAAAAATCTCATGTTTCTTTACACTAAAAGATACATTATTGACTGCCACCAGGCCACCAAAGCGACGAGTCAATGCTCTTGCTTCTAAGACAATACTGCTGTTAGTTTCTAGAATACTATGTGACATTTGTGCATATTATTATAAATATAAAACTGACGCAATAACTCTCTAAAATTTTTCTTACTTTGCGCCCTACCCTGCGGGAAGCCACTTTGTGTCTATGCGTCCTTCCCTTCGGGACGCTTCGCGAATGCGGTTCGTTTCTTCGTGATTTTCCGTCTTTGAAAAATATCTGGAGTAATTAGCCCTTGGGGAAAAAATATTGTACCTATTACTATTAGTAAACCAAAAATAATTAATCTCCCATCGCGCAAAAATTGTGCTAGCCAATTAGGTAAACCACCAGTATCAGCCAGGCTTCGCAAAATTTCCGGTAAGGCTGTAAATACCATACCTCCGACTACCGAACCTAAAAAAGTTCTTGAACCACCAATCAAAACAAAAGTTAAATATATAATACTGGAATCAAAAGTACCCTGACGAGCATTCCAAGTATTAAGGAAGTGGGCGCTAATTGCACCTACAACCCCTGCAAGGATAGCCCCTAGTGTAAATGCCAAAACTTTGTAATAAGTAGGATCAATTCCCATTGCACCCGCAGCTAATTCATCTTCGCGGATAGCAAGAAAAGCCCTTCCTACACGGATGCGTTCTAAACGATAAAACAGCACCATACTAATTAATAGTAAGGGCAAAGCAATCCATAAATATTCAATTGGTGTTTGAAAAGGTTGAGGAATGCCAAAAATTCCAACAGCACCGCCAGTAATATCTAGATTCAGGGAGATAACGCGCAGAACTTCCACAAAAGCGATAGTAGCGATCGCTAAATAAATTCCTCGCAATCTCAACGCTGGAATTCCTACTATTACACCCAATAAACCACAAATTACACCAGCAATTAACATCTCCAATAACAACAATGGAATGGGAAATAAACTACTGCTAGATGTAAAAACTTTGGTGGATAAAATTGCTGCAATATACCCACCTAAAGCATAAAATCCTGGACTAGCTAAAGACAATTGCCCTGTCATTAGCGGTAAGTAAAGTGATAACCCTACTAGCGCCCCTAATACCATAGAGACAATTAAAGAACCATAAGTAGCGAAAAAATCAGCCATTTTAAAAAACTTGGATTAAGCTTAATCAAACTATCGCTTTTATTATCTATTAAACTGTTAATATTTGGTCTGCTGTCAGCGCCAGTTCAGGAAAAGTTCGTGACACAATCCGTTCTGAACCTCTAAACTGTGTGCGTTGGTATTTTCCCTCAGCATCTAATAGAAAAACAAATACAGCCGGAACTTTTGGATTTCCTAAATCCTCTCTTAGTCTAATTGCTAAATCATCTACAATCCAATATTCTGTAATACCTAAGCGTTGATATTCATCCAATTTATCAATGTAGTCATCTTCCCAATTAGTTGATGTCACCTCTACAGCTAACTGGATAGGTTCTTCAAGTGCAGAGTAAGCAGAACGATTTGAGCGCCATGTATCTTTATCTATGACACTTATATCAGGCTTACGCCCTTGTTCTATTCCATTGGCAGTTATAGTTTTAAAGACGGCTGTGCTTTTTACTACGTAATTTAGATTTAAACGTTTAATTTCATCTTTGAAAGAGTCAGCTGTAAAGTCAGCGACATCATCATGATTTCTGGTTGCACGCACCTCTACAATTACTCCATTTACAAGTTCATATAAACCTTCTTCTGGACACTGTTCTAAAAATTGCTCAAATGTTAATTTAGGTTTGGTGTATGTTTTCATGACGCTACATCTCCCTGGACTATTTTATTCTTGACATAAACCGCCCAGAACTAAAGTTCTAGGCTAATAGCTAAAGTCCGTTAAAACGGACTATAACCTTTTCTTAGTCGTCTTTAGACGACTTTCGCTATTAGACTCAGAATTCATTCTGAGGCGGGCTAGATGAGAATGAAATAGCCCAGCTACGTCTCTTTAAACTTTCTGAATAAACCGCCGCCCTAGCAAACCTTGGGGTCTAACTAATAGCATGATAAACAAAATTCCAAAAGCTACTGCGTCTTTATATCCAGATAAAGATAATTCGGGGTCGTGTAGAAGCACCTTTAGAAGCTCCTCTACTAATCCTACAAACGCCTCTACTAATCCAATTAAGAAACCTCCTAACACTGCACCGGGAATACTACCTAAACCACCTAAGACAATTACCGCTAAACCCCGCAACCCAAAAGCAATGCCGAAACTTGGCCCAGGAATACTAACACTAGAGGCGACTAAAGTTCCTGCTAATCCTGCTAAAAAACTGCTGATGAAGAATGTTAAGATGATAAAGTGATCGCTATTAATTCCTAACAAACTAGCTGTAGTTGGATCTTCTGCGATCGCTTGCATTGCCTTACCATATTTAGTCCGATTGATAAAATAGGTAAGAATTGCCACAATCACCACTGATACAGCAAAAATTACTACCTGAACGCTGCGAATAGGAATTGGGTTTTCTGGAGTACCAAAGTTAATCGCAGGTGGCAAATTACCGTAAATATTTGCGGGATATGTGTAACTTTCTGCGCCTACTAAATACTGGATTAAATTTACAATTACCACTCCTACCCCCAAGCTGGAAACAACAGTTAGCAAGGGATCAGATCCTTGACGGCGCAAAGGTTGAAAAGCAAGCCGTTCCATCACTACCCCTACCAATCCCGCCAAGGTACTTCCTAAAATCAAGGATATAGCAAATGGTAATTTTATCGGTAGGGCTGCATTAGCCAACAAGCCGTTAAATCCAAAGTTACCACCCATGAGTGCATAAGTGAAGTATGCACCCAAGGTAAAAATCGCGCCATGAGCTAAATTAATGATGCCCAAAATAGAATAAACTAAGGTATATCCCAAGGCAAAAATTGCATAGATACTACCAATAGATAATCCGTTCAAAAATTGCTGCAAAACTAGTTGTAAAAATAGAGTTATGTCCATGTTGCAACTATTTTATAAATACGAACTTTCCAGTATTTCCATCTTTATCCATCTTGATTTGGGCAACGTAAAATTCTTTTTGAATCACATCACCTACTGGTGTAAAAGCAATCTCACCTAAAGGAGTATTATACTTTCCAGCTAGTATTTGCTTGTTCAATTCTGTCCGCAGTTTATCAAGAGGTAATGTGCTGATTTTAGACTTTTTATCCAACGCTCTAAGAGCTTCAACATACACCTGCACCGCAGCAAAAGATTGACCAGTAAATTGGGCTGGTTCTTTCTTATATTGCTCAATATAAGTTTGGCGAAATACCTTATTAATCTCACCAGGATATTCAGGACTGTAAGCTTGAGCAATCAGCACACCATCGCAAAGTGCTTTACAAACTGATAAAACATTTGGTGTATTCAGACCATTACCACCAATAATTATGCCTTTATAACCCAGTTCTCGCAGTTGTCGCACTAAGTTACCACCATCAGCCGCTAGTCCCGAAATAATTACTAAATCTGGTTTTAAGTTAATTGCATTGGTAGCTTGAGCTTGAAAATCTGTATCAGTAGTTTGGAATTTTTGAACTGTTACTAATTCTAGCCCTTGTTCTTTTACTGCTTTTTGAAAAATCTCTGTTTCTGATTTATTAAATGCATCATTTTGGGCATAAAAAACTGCCACTTTTTTAATTTGAGGATTCTGCTTGAGTGCAGCTTTCAGCGAATTAGGGGCAACTATAGAGACGGGAGAAGATACACGAGCTACATAATCACCGATTTCTGGAATTCCTTTTGCGGTATTTGATGCGCCAATAACTGGGACTTTAGCACGTTCGGCGATGGGGTCAGCACTAAAAGCTTGCTGTGATAAAGTAGGACCAACAATACCGACAACTTTATCTTTGTTAATTAAAGTTTGAAAAGCGTTAATTGCTCCAGCTTCATCACCGCTAGTATCTTGGTTTACCAATTTAATCGGAGTGCCATTAATACCGCCTTTACTGTTGAAATACTTCTCGGCAATTCTGGCTCCCACGAATCCCTCTTGACCAAGTAATGCTACGTTACTGGTTTGTGCTAAGGCAATACCGATGGGAATAGCACCCGATGTAGTCGTAGTCTGGGCGGTGTTAGTTGTAGTGTTGTTTGTAGTACTATTTGGAGAATTTGTCACAGAGCCACCGCCACCACCACAGCCTGTTAGTAGCAAAGCGCAAGTTGATAATAATGCTGTTGTCTGAGCGATCGCGTTGTTCATCGTTAGATAATCATGTAGTTATTAGATATTCGGCAAAAGCTAATACTAAAGTTAATAATCTGCAAACAAAATGACGCAGATTTCCACTTTTGCACGAATTATATTAAATCATTCTTATTTGACCATGCAAAGGTAAATATTCAAAGTATTTGTAAATACAAATTATTATAATTAGTAATGATTTTATCATTCCCAGGTTCTATTTGGGAATGTGCTATGAAGTCGCTTTGTCAGTTCAGTTGACTGCTAAGTAAGGACTCTTAAGCCCTTTTTTCACTATCAGCTAATCCTTTGGGTTCGTAGTGACGACAACCGTTACATGGGCCTTCGGGATTGACAGCACAACGCATGTAGCCAGATCGGGCATTAAATTTGCAGCTGATATCGCCAATCAGATAACCCACGCCTTCTAAATAATAGCGATCGCCTTCTACAGGTCTGACGTTTTGCCGTCCCTGCATCGGTCGAAAATTCATGGCTGCTTGCCTCATTCGTAGGCGCGATCGCGCATGGGTTTTGCGGATCGCCCACAGAGAAATCAGGGACGGTAAAAAACCAACGGCAATCACTAAAAGTGTCTTTAACACCTTCTTTTTACCTCTTCTATGCGCTGATTGATTGTCCCTGATGTTGCACTCTGGTTTTACGGAAGTGCAAATACTAGGGCAGGTTTGCCTACTTCCTACCACAGTTCGTAGCAATTAGCAATGGTAATGTGGTGAGTAATTTTGAGGAAGAATTTGCTTCTGCCACTTCAATCAGCATAACTGTTAAAACCTCAGAGGTGATCTGCCGCTGAATGTTGATAATTTTAAGATTTGTTGGCTAATACCTTTTTGAAGAAGTGTTTTGTGTCAGCCTTAGCTCCATTCTTGTTTTTTCTGTGTCGCTGCAATGCTAATCTTTTTTTGGTTTGCTGACGAAGTTGCTGTGCTAGCAGTGCAGCTTCCCTTTCAGCTCGGAATAAATCAACTTTTCGCGTTGTCAAAATAAATGATTCGTTAGACTTTCGTTTTACCCAAGGCACCCTAACTGCGAAATACTGACAAATATTTTTGCATAGCTCCTTTATCAAGAATGGGTAAGGTTTTTGAGTATTCAGTGTGTTAGCGATCGCTTTCAACTCTAATATCGCTGCTTCTAACTCTTGTGCCATCTGATTGATGCGTTCGACTTGGGTTATAAAACGCTCCCGTTCACTGATGATTTTTTTTTCTTGGGGTTGCAGTGGCACTATAGCAGTAATTACAGATGTAGGCTGGAACAGCAAAATGGGCTTTTTGTCCGTGTCTTGGATTTTTTTCATACTACCTCAAGTAAGGCTAGCTGACTTTTAAGGCATTTTAGCAGTTTATTAGTATATTTGTACTATACAAATTATACATATTATGAAGTTTAATCTGAAAAATTCTGGTGTATACGCTTGCAAAGAGGGGGGTGGGATTTACCTACTCAACCGAGAACCGCCATAAGCAAAAAGGACTACACTCGGAAGCTGAAGTAGACCCGTTAGCGCTGATAATATTTCTATTAGAGTTATTTATGAATTAATTATCTTCTTTATGAGACTAAGAATATACGAAATAGCTGATACCGAAGAAATTATGAAATTGTTCTACGACACTGTTCATGAAGTGAATATTCACGATTACACACAAGAACAAGTAGATGCTTGGGCACCCGCAAACATAGATATTGACGTTTGGATTAAAAGTTTAAGAAGTAAGTTTACTTATGTAGCAGAGGAGCAGGGTAAAATTATTGGTTTTGGGGAATTAGAGGCTAATGGACATATTGACCGTTTTTACTGTCATAAAGATTTTCAAAGAAAAGGGATTGGTAAGAAAATCTTAGAACAGCTTGAATCAAAAGCAAAGTCTTTGGGTATTGAAAAGTTATTTGTAGAAGCCAGTATTACAGCTAAATCTTTTTTTGAGAGCCAAAATTTTATTGTTGTGAAACAGCAAGAGGTAGAACGTAGAAGGCAAAAACTGATAAATTTTATCATGGAAAAATATTTAAATTATTGAAGTTTTTTGATTAAAAATAATAATTTCGGATAGAAAATTTTGCTTTAAACTGTAAAGAATATTCAAGTATTTTAAACAAGGACTAATTTTTTATCTGACTGCACTCTCAATTTTTTTGTTTATCAATAAAGAAAATACTTAATTCAGTGTAATTAGTTTTGTATACCATAAGAAAGAAAACTTATTTATTCCGTAAGAAAGAAGCAACTGTAACTTCTACTATCTAAAGTGAATCCAGAGGAAATGAAATAAACCTCTGAGCAAGTTTAGTTAGATTTGTGTCTACTTCTGATTTGAAAAGATACCACCCATAACAAAGTAAAAATTCCAAAAAATAATCTTTACTTTTACCTAGAGCGTATTGGTAATTTCTTTCAGGAAAAAAGCAAAGCCTAGCCAAAACATAAGTATACAAAGAATTCGCCGCAATCCCCTTGATTTTTATTCAGGAATACCACTATGACTACACAAGAGCAATTACACCAATGGCATGAACTAGCACAACAGTTGCGTGTCGATAGTATTCGCGCTACAACCGTTGCCGGTTCAGGTCATCCTACCTCGTCCATGTCAGCTGCTGATCTGATGGCGGTTTTACTCTCCAAATATCTCCGCTACGACTTTGATAATCCACAGAAACCGAATAATGATCGCTTCATTCTCTCTAAAGGACATGCTGCACCTCTACTCTATGCCATGTATAAAGCTGCGGGGGTAATTACCGATGAGGAGTTAATGTCGCTACGGCAATTTGGCAGTCGTCTACAAGGACATCCTACACCAGTTTTACCTTGGGTTGATGTGGCGACTGGCTCATTGGGACAAGGATTACCAATTGGTGTAGGAGTGGCTCTAGCAGGTAAATATCTAGATCAACTTCCATACCATATTTGGGTATTGCTGGGTGATAGCGAAACAGCTGAGGGGTCTGTATGGGAGGCTTTTGATCATGCCTCACACTCCAGCCTAAACAATCTGATCGCCATTATCGATGTCAATCGTCTAGGCCAGCGGGGTGAGACTGAACTGGGCTGGAACACACAAGCCTATGCTGCGCGTGCTAGAGGTTTTGGCTGGGAAGCGATTGAAATTGATGGTCACGACTTGACAGAGATTGACCAAGCCTTTAGCGTTGCTTTGAGCAGTAACGATCGCCCCACCGTAATTATCGCCCGCACCAAGAAAGGCAAAGGTGTGGCTTCTGTGGAAGATATAGGGGGTTGGCACGGCAAAGCATTTAAACCCGACGATGAGAAACAAGCGATCGCTGAGTTAGGTGGTGAACGCCACATTATAATTCAAGTCAACAAACCTGAAGAACAAGGCCAGCCTGCTACAACAGGCAATCCTCAACCACTGCAACTTCCCACTTATGAAAAAGGTGCAAAGGTAGCTACACGTAAAGCTTATGGTGACGCTTTAGTCGCATTGGGAGCCGCTCAATCAGATGTAGTTGTTATTGATGCCGAAGTCAGTAATTCCACTTATGCAGAAGATTTTGCCAAAGCCTATCCTGAGCGCTACTTTGAGATGTATATTGCTGAACAACAACTGATCGCAGCAGCCGTGGGTTTGCAGGTGCGAAAATACAAACCTTTTGCTTCCACCTTCGCCGCCTTCTTGAGTAGAGGTTACGACTTTGTAAGAATGGCGGCTGTCTCTCGCGCCAATATTAAATTAGTGGGTTCCCATGCTGGGGTATCTATTGGTGAGGATGGCCCTTCACAGATGGCACTGGAAGACTTAGCAGCCTACCGAGCAGTGTGGAATAGTACTGTACTCTATCCCAGTGATGGCAATCAGACGGCTAAACTAGTGGCGCAGATGAGCGATCGCAATGGCGTTGTTTACCTCCGCACCACCAGGGAAAGCACACCTGTAATTTATGGCTCTGATGAAGAATTTCCCATTGGTGGTAGCAAAGTAATCCGTAGCTCCGAGCGAGATCAAGCCACTGTGATTGCGGCTGGGATTACCTTACATGAAGCACTTAAGGCTAGCGATCGTCTCAAAAACGAAGGCATCACAGTACGCGTCATAGATGCTTACTCTATCAAACCCATTGATGTCGAGACACTTCATCAAGCTGCACGCGATACCAAAGGAAATTTAGTCGTTGTTGAAGACCATTGGATGGAAGGCGGACTAGGTGCGGCTGTACTTGATGCTTTTGCTGGCACTAGTAGTATTCCTACTTACAATGGGCCTCAAGTGCGGCTAATTAAGTTGGCAGTGCTTGATATGCCAGGTTCAGGCACCCCAGAAGAATTGCTCCATGCTGCCAAAATTGACGCAGATGCCATTGTTGAAGCGGTGAAATCGCAAGTCAGACAGCCAGTAGGGGTATAAGACAATACGGTTCGGTTAAGAAAGTTATCTGTTGAGGTGAGCTCTTGAAGCAGGGGAAGAGGAGGAGCAGTTCTTGAGAAAGAATTATTATTTAACATGAGTTCGACGAACCTCTCCCTGTCTTGAACTTCAGTTCAAGTCTGTCCCTCTTCGAGTCGCAGAGGGACGGTTTTGCGTAGTAAAACCTCTTAGCTCGACTTTATCCATTTTTTGGTAACACTCAAGCTGAGGTTTAAACTTTTGTGAGATGGTAGTTCTACTTTTTCTATTTCACTAAAAATCAGTGACATAGAAAAAGTTTTTGCCAAAAAGCTAGGGTTTTTGCCGTATCAGGAGAACCAAATTCTTAATTTTGGATAAAGTTGAGCTTAGAGGATGTTTGAAAAGTTGCAAAGTATACTATAAACCCCACTTCCATTCCTCTCCTCCACTCCTGAGAGACTTTGAAACCCCCCTTCCCTAAAAGGAAATGGGGGTTAGGTTTGGGAGACTTTGATGTTAGCAAAAATACTTTTAAAACATATTTTTATATGTCTTTTGATTTAGCTTAAACGTAATAAATTATACCTAAAGTAGCATTATTTTTGTGAAAAAGCAAGAGGTAAAACGTAGAGGGCAAAAACTGATAAATTTTATTATGGAAAAATCAATTTAATAATTATTAAAAAGATTATTTGAGTGAAGCAGCTGAGGATGGGCATTGTTACTTAGGGACTGAGAAAAAATAAAATCCTTCTAAATATTAATTATTATCATTATTATTGAAATGTGGACTTTTGATTTTTGTTGAGTAATTTATTCCTTGGAAGTTTCTTACTGAATCGGTGTTCTAAAACCTTTGATTTTATATTCAAATTTCTAATCTTTTTTGATGACAAAAACTGATATGTACAAATTCACCAAAATCGGCGTTTTCAAAAAATCTCCCAAAAATTATCAAAAAAAAGTATTGACTTTACATACGTTTACTGAAATGCAAACTTTTTGCTCAATATAATATAGTTATATCTTATGAGTATATTTTTATACTTAAAATATTTTTAACTTATTCGCTATCTGCTTATTAAGATGTTATTGAGCAGATAGTAAATTTGGACTTCGGACAAAAAAGATGTGTTGGCAGATATTTCTCTGGACATCGTAAAATACCTCAGTTTTTTTAAATCTGCGATAAATAACACATACTGAGTGATTGAGACAACTATATTCTTTTACCCAGATGAACATACAGCAAGAATGCATTTTAAAACTTGATGTGCATTTTATTTCTGTGAACTTTGAATCAGCAAACCAACCTTACTAACCTAATTGAGAGGATTTTGATCATGCCTAGACTAAGCATTCCACCCAATTTCATCGGTGCCGCCAGTGCGGACACAATAGTAGGGAAAGAGTTAAATGCATCTTTCGCAATTGGAATTGAGATTTTAACTCCAGGTTTGATTAATACAGGCTCAGGAAAGGACACCATTGAGGGCACGGGTGTTGGCAATATCGGCAGCACCGGTACTAGCGGCAACGGCGGCAATGGCGGCAATGGCGGTACTGGCACTAGCATTGGTAACAATGGCAAGCTGAATGCAGGGAACCAAAAAGACACTATTTCTGGCACAGGTACTGGCGGCGACGGCGGCAACGGCTACACCGACAACAATATTGGCAAGGGTGGCAAGGGTGGCAACGGCACTGGCATTGCTAACAGTGGCAGTCTGAATGCAGGGGATCAAGAAGACATTATCTCTGGTATCGGTACTGGCGGCGACGGTGGCGACGGCGGTATCGGCGAGAAGTACAGCGAAAAGGGCGGCGAAGGCGGTACTGGCACAGGCATTGCTAACAGTGGCAATTTGAATACCGGAGACGGAGAAGACACGATCATCGGCACAGGGAAGAGCGGCAAGGGCGGCAACGGCGGCTTCGACGGCGATGACATCGGCGACGGCGGTACTGGCACTGGCATCCAGAATATTAAAGATGCCACCATCATT
>NZ_CAXTNE010000126.1:0-21821 GCF_964245445.1 uncultured Nostoc sp. | reverse complement strand
AGCCAAGGTCGGTACAGCGATGCCGAACCTCTGTACATTGAAGCTTTGGCAATGTGCCAACGGGTGTTAGGCGTTAATCATCCCACTACAGCGACAATTCGAGATAATCTAACAATCCTGCAACGCCAGTCTACTCCCCGTGCTACCCGGAAACGTCGGTTAGGTCAGTTTGTCCAAACGTTAAAGGTAATATTAATTTTACCGTTTTCTCTGTTGTGGCGATTGGCTAAAAAATTAATTCGTAATTAAAAGAGCGAGTCCAAGCGATAGAAGTAGTTTTGAGCGTTCGTCGTACCACTTCGTGGAAGCAAGCTACGCGTAGCGTCTCGTAGAGAAGACGTTGCCGTTGGCGTTAGTGTAGCGTATCGCAGACAAGCCTCTCGTTCGCGCAGCGTCTCCGACAGGAGAAGAGAAGGCATCGCTATTCTCTCATCAACGAAGGTGCGATGTTAAACGTTTCCTCAAAGGCAAAGCCTAACAACCTTGATAAGATGGAAAAAATAGTTTAACCTAACTGCTAAGGTTATGAGTAACATTAATATTTCCTTGCCTGAGTCGATGAAAGCCTTTGTTGAAGAACAAGTGGCTGAAGGTGGCTACGGTTCAGTTAGCGAATATCTATAAGAGTTGATCACTCAAGACCAAAAACGCAAGATGCAAGAACATATAGAAGAACTTTTAATTGCAGGACTTGAAAGTGGAGAGACGATAGAAGTTAATGATGAATGGTGGCAGCAAAAACGCACACATTTGTTTGACCAGATGCATCAACACAAATGCGTAAGCGTAGCCCGCCCGTCGTAAGCGATCGCCTTTTACAATTGGAGTATTAATTGTATTTACGTCTATGAACTTTCCTCCCCAACTCCAACAAAAGATTGAAAAATGGGCAAACAGTCAGGGGATTTCGACTGAGCAATTTGTTTTGCAAGCTATTGCAGAAAAAATTGACACGCTGAGTCAGCAAGTCACTGAAGAACATACTCAACAAAACTCTGAGATGACCAATGTACTGCCCCTTAACCAACCAAACATTTATCGAAAAGAAGGAATTTTAGTTGTAGAGGCAGAATTACCAGAAAACTTTGATGTTAATGCTTTTATAGATGAGTTGAGAGAAGAACGTATTCAGGATCAAACAACTTAATGAAAGCCTTGTTTGATACTTCTGTCTTAATTTCTGCATTCATTGTCAATCACCCACAACATTCTGTTTGCTTTCCCAAGATTAAAGCTGCAAAATCTGGGCAAATTCAAGGGTTTATCTCAACTCACAGTTTAGCTGAAACATATTCTGTAATCACACGCTTACCCATTCAGCCGCGTATTAGTCCTCAACAAGCTGAGATGATTATTGTAGATATGTCACAGTATTTAGAGGGAGTTCCACTACTTTTTAATGACTATCAGGCTGCAATCGCTCAAATGGCAACCTTAAA
This sequence comes from uncultured Nostoc sp., assembly GCF_964245445.1. Classification (GTDB taxonomy): domain Bacteria; phylum Cyanobacteriota; class Cyanobacteriia; order Cyanobacteriales; family Nostocaceae; genus Nostoc. Next base: position 20,382 of record NZ_CAXTNE010000126.1, on the reverse strand, counting down.
TCTTCCAGGTGGCGGTATTTTTGATGCTTTAATTGCTCAAGCTGCTTTCAAAGTACAGGTAGACGCTCTGTTTACCCTGAATCCAAATCACTTTACTCGTTTGGGAAATGCGATTGCTCACATTGTGCAAGTCCCCAATTAAATGCGTAGACGCTTCTTTGGCTTGTCGTCAAACATCGCTTTTCGTGTCATAAAAATCAATCAGTATGACCAGTGCGATCGCTTTACTGTGACTATTGGGGTAGATGCGATCGCACAGTCTCGTAGAGAAGGAGCTTGTGATCAGGCAATAATTGCCATTAAACAAGGTAATGTGATTGATTTACCTGAGAATATCCCTGATTTCATCCTGGCACATCTTAACAAACTTAACTGCGATCGCTCGGAAACTGAACCAGATAACCCTACTGTCCAACTGGTACAAATCTAAGCAATACGATGACAATATAAGTAACTTTAGATAGAGCCGGAATCATTGACGTTCTAAGTTTATACGCAATACAATTAATTGTTGTAGAGCCTAATGATAGAGTTAATTAAAATAATTTTCCTATATAATAATAGACGAGCAATATTAAAGATAATTTGGATAAAACATGATGAACACCAAAATTATTGCTTTCTTGGGAATTACGGCAGCCTTTGCAAGCTTAGGAAGCCAAGTATACGCACAGTCACCAGCATCAAGCTCAAATCTAGAGCAATACAGATTAACTGGTGATTCTCTCGCTGGAATTAATCATAGAACAGCCCAAAATGACTTTGGAAGCTTTTTCGAGCAAACTAATCCAGCAAGCATTTCCAACAATAATAGAAGAGACAATAAAACTCCAGTCAGAATACAGTTTAACGAATCATTATCACAGCCAGACACTTCTGTTTTGTTAGCACCGGCTCAGTCTGGAAGTGAAAATGATGGATTGCAAGTACAGTTGGATTTACAGAAAGAATAACCAGGCATAAAGATTGAGTTCATTCACTTACCATTACGATCCGCATCACCCCACCCCGGTTTTGTCTAAAGCCAAAACCGCCCTTCCCCTTATCAAGGGGAGGGGTAAAGCGTATGTGGTACAAGCGCTGGCATCTTGCCCATCTAGCTTATGCAATTTAAATGTGGAACAGCTTATTTCTGCTTGAATTAAAACAGTTTTGTTAGGAAATATTGTTAAGACAGCAGCTATTTTGGCTGATCATCCTACGTCCTCTACAAGAATAAAGTTTCGTACCTAACTAAATCCGCCTTCCTGAATTGCTAAATGTGCAATCATTTTGCAGTAGAATTAATCGTCTAGATAAGAGGAGGGCTTTTAGATGACTCGTGTCATCATTGTGCGCCACGGTCAAAGCGGTTATAACACCGAGCGGCGTATTCAGGGACGCACTGATGCGTCAACATTAACCGAAAAAGGTCGTAACGATGCAAGTATTGTTGGCAAAGCCCTCAGCAATATTTTATTTAATGCGATTTACAGCAGTCCCCTGCAACGAGCGAAACACACAGCAGATATTATCCATAGTGAGTTAGCTACTCATGCTGAACAGTCTGCTGTAATCCAAGTTTCTGATTTGCTGCTAGAAATTGACTTACCTTTATGGGAAGCACTGCTAACTGCTGAAGTTAAGCAGAAATTTGCCGAAGACTACCGCACTTGGCATCAACGCCCCGACGAACTGCGGATGCTGCTAAATGATGCACAAGGAACAAGAGAACATTTTCCTGTTCTTGCTTTATATGAACAAGCACGGCAGTTTTGGCAAGAAACTTTGTCCCAACATCAAGGCGAAACTATTCTGATAGTGGGACATAACGGCATTAATCGCGCTCTGATTAGCACAGCCTTGGGAATCCCTCCAAGTCGCTACCATTCAATACAGCAATCTAACTGTGGCATCAGCGTACTAAATTTTGCTGGAGGCTTGGGGGAACCAGTTCAGCTAGAATCCTTAAATCAGACACAACACACTGGGGAAAGTCTACCCTCATTGCGACCGGATCATCAAGGAATACGGTTATTATTAGTGCGTCACGGTGAAACTGACTGGAATCGCCAAACCAGGTTTCAAGGGCAAATTGATGTCCCCCTCAATGACAACGGTAGACAACAGTCGCAAAAAGCAGGCGAATTTCTCCAAGACGTAGCGATTGATTATGCTGTCAGTAGCCCAATGCTGCGCCCTAAAGAAACAGCAGAGATCATCCTAAAACAACATCCTAATGTAAAGTTAGACTTGCAAGATGGTTTAAGAGAAATCAGCCACGGACTCTGGGAAGGGAAATTTGAAAGCGAAATAGAACAAGAATTTCCCGGAGAGTTGCAGCGCTGGCGGTTAGTGCCAGCCCAAGTGCAAATGCCTGAAGGAGAAAATTTGCAAGAGGTGTGGGAACGTAGCGTTGCAGCTTGGCAATCAATTGTAGAAACTGCATCAACTAATCAATTCAAAACTGTATTAGTAGTAGCTCACGATGCAACTAATAAAACCTTACTTTGTCACGTTCTAGGTTTATCGCTGGAAAATTTCTGGAATTTCCGTCAGGGTAATGGTGCAGTTAGTGTTATCGACTATCCTTGTGGAATCGATAGTTTACCAGTATTGCAAGCGATGAACATCACCGCTCACTTCGGTGGAGGCGTACTAGATAAAACAGCAGCAGGGGCGTTGTGAAAAAGAGACGCGATTCATCGCGTCTGTACAGGAGTTTGGAATAAAGTTAGGAGTGAAAAATTATGAGTAATGAATAAAGTTAGAAGTGATGAGCGAGGAACAAATAACTCTTAACTCTTAACTCCTAACTCATAACTCTTGTACAGACGCGATTAATCGCATCTCTACCCCTAACTCATAACTAAAAACTTTTATGATTGAACTGCTGCAAAAAGTACGGGTAATTGACCCAGTTTCTAAAATCGATGAACTCTTTGATGTGCTGATTGCTGATGGTTATATTCAAGAAGTGGCTTCGCACATTACTGACATCAGCCCCGATACTCCAATCAGAGATTGTCGGGGATTAGTTATCGGGCCGGGGTTAGTAGATTTATACAGCCATTCCGGTGAACCAGGGTTTGAAGAACGAGAAACCCTGTTATCTCTCTTACAATCTGCTACTGCTGGCGGCTTTACTAGAATTAGTATCTTACCTGATACATCCCCAGCTATTGATAACCCTGCACTTGTGGCACAGTTGCAGCAAAAGAGACACGGGGAGATGAGGAAGAAGGAAAAAATTAATTCGGCTCCCCTTTCCTCCCCTGCCTCTCCTGCTCCCCTTGCCTCTCCTCTCCCCCTGCTTCATATCTGGGGTGCTATCACTCTAGATGTTGCTGGGAAGCAAATGACGGAATTGGCAGATTTAGCGTTTGCTGGAGTTGTTGGTTTTAGCGATGGTAAGCCCTTAGAGAATTTGGCGCTGGTGCGGCGAGTGTTAGAGTATGTCCAGCCGTTGGGTAAACCAATCGCATTTTGGCCTAGCGATCGCCAGTTATCAGCAAATGGTGTAATGAGAGAAGGAACAGATGCTCTGCGTTTCGGTTTACCCCCAATACCCGCCAGCGCAGAAACTACTGCGATCGCAGCAATGCTTGAATTGGTTGCAACTATAGGTACACCAGTCCATATTATGCGCGTCTCCACATCTCGCAGCGTGGAACTCATCGCTTTAGCTAAAGCCGCTGGTTTACCCATCACCGCCAGCACCACCTGGATGCATCTTTTACTTGATACAAAAGCGGTTAAAAGTTATAACACTAGCTTGCATTTAGACCCGCCATTAGGAAATTCTAGTGATGTCGCAGCATTGCGTGCAGGGGTGCGTGCGGGTGTGATAGATGCGATCGCTATTGACCACACACCCTACAGCTACGAAGAAAAAGTCCAAGCCTTTGCCGAAGCACCTCCAGGGGCAATTGGTTTAGAGTTAGCATTACCTTTGCTATGGCAATATCTCGTTGAAACTGAGGAATTTACAGCTTTAGAATTATGGCGGGCATTGAGTAGCAGTCCAGCCGAGTGTTTGGGGCAAAAAGTCAGTGCGATTCTACCTCATCAACTAGCAGAACTTACTTTATTTGATCCCCAGCAAACCTGGAAAGCCGAACGGAAAAGTCTTTATACACTTTCACAAAATACACCTTGGTTAGGACAACAGTTGAAGGGTCATGTTGTGCAAACCTGGTGTTGAAAAATGTAAAATACTCTGAAATTCATAACTTTTTATAAAGTATTAATACATTAGTATTTCAAACTTGTATAACTCATAACTTGAAAAAAAGCTTGTATAGACTACTTCAAACCACTGAATGTAACCGATCCCTTGAAACACTATTTTTTTAGTTTTGCTTACGAAAACGCACCTAAGCTTTACTACTAAATTCTGTGATGCTAGCGGTTAAAAATTTTTGATAATTATTGTTTTAAAGTTAAGATAGATTTGCCCTTACTGCTTGAATTGCTAAATTAAGAATTGATGTAAAGCAGAAAAGGGTGATAGAAAATTGAAGTCTGTAGCTGTAAAGAAAAAGATTAGTCTAGCTGCGATCGCCATGTTAGCAGCAGGAGTTTTAGCCGGATGTTCTAGACCGGAACAACCCCAGACGGCAGAACCAAATCTAGCCCCAGTTCCAAATACACCCCTACAAAAAAATCAGCAAAATCCAGAAAGTCTTTCACCTCCTTCCACCCTTGTAAGTGCAACAAGCGACTCAGTTCAACAACTTCTATCCACCAAAAAATGTCTTGGCTGTAACCTCCGAGGCGCAAACTTAGATAAAGCCGATCTCAACGGAGTAGATTTGAGTAATGCCATCCTGATTGATGCTGACTTGGATGAAACTAATCTGAGTAATGCTAACCTCAGTGGAGCTGATTTAACCGATGCAGACTTAGGAAAGGCAAATTTAACGGGAGCAAATCTCAGCAAAGCTAATTTCACGAAAGCTGATCTAGAAGATGCAAATCTGACCAATGCTAATGTAACTGATGCAATTTTTACCGGAGCAGACTTAGAGCGAGTAATTGGCTTGCATCGCTGAGGTGCAATCGCTATTGATTACGCACCTCAGCTAAGTCGGACTCTAATTCATGCCCAATTCTGACGGCTGATACCTTTCTTCTTTTTTGTTAAACTTCTCTACCGCCTGCATGTGAGGAAGTTAACGTTAAAAGATAGCCGTCCGGCCCGGTCAAAGTAAATGAACTGTGGATTCTGCCTGTTTCGATCTCAGAAACAGTCAGCCCCCACTTCTTAAAAGTATCTCTGGTGGCAAAAACATCATCTACCATCAGATCAAAAGGCGCATTGATTCCAGGAGCGATCGTCTCTGAACTTGTTCTCAAAACTAAGTGCGTTCCTCCCCGTAATTCTAAAACAGCTAATTGTTCTGATTGGGCGATCGGCCGCAGCCCTATCTTAACGAAAAAATCCCTAGCCTCTGGTACATTACTCACATATAATCTCACATGCCCAATAGCCACCGGGGGACGCGTATCTTTTTCTTGTGCAATAGTTTCTGGTAGTGACATAGCTTTAATCCAAAAATCTTTAGTTACCGTTTAACTCTGTTGACTTCAGCAGGTTTGCCATCTCCCAAATCAGCTAGGTCAAATTCAGCAGTTTTGGGCAAATTTATCTGAACGTTTGATAAAGTATCAAGTTCTATTTTAGCATTTTGAAATTGTCCATCTAAAATATGTCCTCCAGTTTTCCGATTTTCAGTTATGAAATGAAAGTGATAGCCATTAACATTTACTCCTTGCATATATTTGGGTGTCCGAAAACCCACTAAAGTACCATTGACATTCCTTAACTCAAAAAAAATTGATTGTTCTTTGACCACCTCTGTCAAAGGACGATAGGGTGGGGTTTGTTTGGGAATACTTCTAAATTTTAGATAAGGAAAATTACCCTGAATACGAATAGCATAAGGATAATTTTTAGTTGGTAAACGTTGATCTAATAATTGCTGCAATTGTTGATAATTAATCTGCCCTTCTAGATTAATTAATATTTGTGATTTAAAAAATGTGACTGTAGCAAAAGGGCTTGTCATCGAATCAGGAATGACAGAGGCAACTCCATCAGCTTTTATCTGGTAAAATTTGCCATTTAATCCAATCATTTCTCCATCAAGATAATTTACTGTCCCCAAACCAAAATCACCAAATTTTTTCAACTGCTTAAAATTAGTATTTCCCTCATAAAGACCTATTGACAAAGCACTAAAGGTAGATGTTTGGAATAGAGTCTTTGATGATGTATATTGCTGAGTGTTGCCTGGAAGAATGATACCTAATAATGCAGTTATGGTTAAAATAGCGATCCATAAATAACGCTTGATTTTCATCAGATCAAAATTATTACTTTGAATACTCTCAAACTACTTAGTAATATCCCTAGTACAGCGCGGCGTAAATAAACCACCCATTCCAAATCAACAAAACTCTTACGCTATATTCATTTTGACTTTTTACTTCCGCCTTGCGGTACTAAATGTCTGGAAGGCGGCTTATCCTAAAGTAGAAGGTTGACAGCGACTAGCTTACAACGTAGCAATAAATGCAAGCATTGATGAAACAAATCTTTTTGCTGGGTGCTTGATTCTTTTGTCTATCTTGTGATAGTTTTCTTTCTACGTCCTCACAAATACTATAAACCCATCGAATTACCGTAGTTTGTTAAATATCATTAACCTAGTTGTAGAGATGTGGGGTTAAGAAGGACTAGCTAAATCTATCGAGTTTATTCTTGTAGGCAGTATATCGTGAACCACCGCTCTAGAAATTCATCTCTAAGCCAGGGCATTCTTTATGAGTAAAATCCGTGCTGTGATTGTTGATCCGAATGTGGTTGGACGTTTGACACTGAGTGAAGTGACTGCACCGAAGCCTGCCCCAGATGAGGCACTAGTCAGAGTGGCGGCGATTTCTCTCAATCGGGGAGAGGTGAAACGTTCAACTTCTGCTGAGGCTGGTTGGCAGCCTGGTTGGGACTTGGCAGGTATAGTGGAAACTTCTGCTGCTGATGGGTCGGGGCCTCCCCAAGGGACGCGTGTCGTTGGCTTGCGCGGCGCTGGTGCTTGGGCAGAACTCGTGTCTGTTCCCACCAACGCCTTAGCAGAAGTGCCGCCATCGGTATCTTTTGCTCAAGCTGCCACACTGCCTGTAGCAGGTTTAACCGCGTATCACGCTGTGCTAAAAGGTGGTTCGCTGTTAGACCGTCCAGTTTTGGTTACAGGTGCATCAGGAGGTGTTGGTTACTTTGCTATCCAATTGGCGCAACTGTCCGGGGCGCAAGTCGTGGCACACATTCGTCAAGCTGGCTATGAAACTCTAGTTAGAGAAGCAGGCGCACAATCGGTGGTGATTGGCGAAGACCTCTCACCCGCCAGCGAGTATGGCCCCTATCATCTAATTGTAGAGTCAGTAGGTGGCAAGACTTTGGGGGTAGCCCTTGGCTTACTGGCACAGGATGGAAAAACTGTGCTGTATGGAGTATCTGGGGGAGCAGAAGTGACATTCGACGCTGCCCAATTTTTCGGGACTGGTGGCGTGAGTCTGTATGGTTTACGTCTGTTCGATGAATTGAGATTAGAATCAGCATCAGTTGGTCTAAAACGGCTTTTGAGTTTAGTAGAAGCAGGTCAGTTACGTCCTCACATTGATTTAGAAGCTTCTTGGACACAAATAGCTGATGTAGCCCAACAATTACTCGACAGGCGTTTTCCTGGCAAGGCTGTATTGCACATTTCCAATTGAGTATTAATAGATGGCATGGGGGATAGTACTGACTTCTGGTTCAAGCTAGATCAGCTTGTAGCTGCTAGTAACCTCAAGATAGAACGCCCAAAAGGGACATCACATCCGCGTTATCCATCCTTAGTTTATCCGCTTGACTATGGATATTTACAAGACACTCGCTCTGGAGATGAAAATGATATTGATGTCTGGATAGGTAGCTTGTCTAGTAAAACAGTAACTGCCGTTATTTGTGGTGTTGACTTGGAAAAACGAGATACAGAAATCAAGATACTTCTGAGTTGTACATCTGAAGAAAGTCGAGTCATCTTGGATATCCACAATACAGGCTCTCAATCGGCAATATTATTGGTTCGCAAGTAAATTACATTTTTGAGGGTAAGGTTGTATGAGTTTAGAACTAAAATTATCAGGTAAAACAGCGATCGTCACAGGAGGAAGTGCGGGAATTGGTTTAGCCACCGCCAAAGCACTCTATAGTGAAGGTGTAAATGTAGCGATCGCAGCCCGCAATCAAGAACGCTTAGATCAAGCTGTAGCTGACATCCAGTCTTTACCCACGTCAGGCGCTAAAGTTATTGCCATCAGCGCCGATCTGACTAAAGCAGAGGATGTTGAGAAAGTTGTCTCTACAACATTAGCCCAATTTAATCAGATTGATATTTTGATTAACAATGCCGGATCAGCCCGTGCTGAGTCTTTCTTAGAATCAACTGATGATTTATTTTTGGATGCTTGGAACTTAAAATTATTGGGCTATATCCGCCTAGTTAGAGCCGTCGTTCCCCATCAAAAAAGTCGCGGTGATGGACGAATTGTCAATATAGTTGGTGGTGCAGGACGGACACCTCGTCCTAACTTTTTAGCTGGTGGTACAAGCAATGCGGCTCTGCTCAACTTCACAAAAGGTATTTCTAAAGAGTTAGCCGAGTACAAAATTCGCATTAATGCCATATCGCCTGGTGCTACAGCTACCGAACGTGCCGAGACTTTAGCGCGGCAGAATGCCCAAGCGCAAGGGATTACCGTCGAACAAGTAAAGGCACAAAACATCCAAAGTATTCCTTTAAAAAGAATCGCCCAGCCAGAAGAAATTGCCGCGCTGGCGTTATTTTTGGTGTCTGATCTAGCTGCATCGATTACAGGAACAGAGATTATCGTTGATGGCGGATCTACCCCTGGTGTTTAGCAGACGCGATTAATCGCGTCTCTACTCTTGTAAAAACATAAACTTCTTAGAGATCAAAAACATGGGTTCTCAATACTTTGATATCAAACCAGTTGCAGGACGTATCGGTGCTGAAATTATTGGTGTTAATCTGAGTTCTAATCTCAGTGATGACACAGTGACAATTGTCGGCGACCTCCCAGTTGGCATCGATGGTAAACAAAGTGAGGGTATCAAAGGAGATGCTTCTAAGTACAACCGTCGTCAGGCGGTGACTGCGTAATGGGGACTCGCGTAAAAATAAAATACCAGCTAGACAATCACTGTGAAGTAAAAGTTTCATTGGTAGTAAAGCAAGTTCCATACTTGGGCAGAGGAGCGATGCATGGGTGATACACGCGCTACTGTTTTGGAAACAATAGCGGATACTTTAATCGAGTGTGCTGAGGCTCTGCCTTCTCGTGTTCTGCAAGTAGCGGTGACAGGCATTACTGCTAGTGGCAAATCCACTTTGGCACAGGAGCTAGCGCAGATACTAACCAGACGTGGAAGAAGTTCTGTTCACATTGCAGTGGATGATTTCCATAACCCACGCGATCTGCGCCATCGCCGAGGCCGTGATTCGGCTGAAGGCTACTATTTTGATGCCTACAATTAGAATCTTGTAACCTCTGCTGCTGAAGCCGCAGCGCAGAATTTCAGCCAAGAAAAACACCTAGAACACTCGCTACGCTACGAACGGGCGAGGGAATTTGTGGATGTTGTCACCAAACTTTGGGACAGTTGGGAAGACGATGCTTTTCTCCACGATAAGGAGTCAGGTATTTACTTTGATGCAGAAAAGTTGCATGTTCCCCACCACAAGGGTAAATATTTCTCGGTGCGCGGCCCGCTCAATGTGGCGCGTCCACCGCAGGGATATCCAGTAATCGTACAAGCGGGATCTTCTGAGGCTGGACAGGATTTAGCTGCCCAAACAGCAGAGGCGATTTTCACTGCACAACAGACACTCGCAGAAGCTCAAGCTTTCTATGCCAGCGTCAAGGGGAGATTGGCTAAATACGGACGTTCCCCTGACCATCTTAAAATTATGCCAGGGGTATTCCCAGTGATTGGTAAGACTGAGCAAGAAGCTAAGGATAAATATGAGCAACTTCAGGAGTTGATCCATCCCTTGGTCGGATTAGGGCTGCTTTCTGGGCTAGTGGGTGGTCATGATTTGTCCAAATATCCCCTAGATGGGCCGCTGCCGGATCTGCCAGATACCAACGCTGGCAAAAGCCGCTTGCAGCTGATCACCGATCTTGCCCGCAGAGAGAATTTAACAATTCGGCAATTGTATTTGTGGATTGCAGGAGCGCGGGGACATCGAACGATTCTCGGAACACCAGAACACATTGCGGATCAGTTAGAAGATTGGTTCGTTAATAATGGGGCTGATGGATTTAACATCATGCCGCCCTGGCTACCTGGGGGTTTAGAGGAATTCGTGGATTTGGTAATTCCCGAACTGCAACGCCGAGGAATATTTCGTACTGAGTATGAAGGTAATACTTTGCGCGAGAATCTTGGTTTACCCCGTCCGGTGAACCAGTTCACCACAAAGACTGCTCCTGAATCTGTGAGCGTCGGTTCCTTGGTATAGTTTTGATTGAACAACTAGCAGTGTTTTTGAAGCGACGGCTTTGATTTCCTCAAACTTCATCTGGTTTGTTATTCCAGTGGTTTTAACAATACAATCAAGTCGTCTCTAAGGAAACTTTTTATCGTGTTGGGCATCCTAACGGTTCTTCTATCCTCCTTTGTTTTGACGTTTCACAACGTTACTGTCCGAGTTTTGTTTTCAGAACATCTCGTACTAGGTTTATTTTTACTCGGTGGATACGTTAAACCGGATTTGCAGAATTCCTTCTTGCTGATGTTCATGCGAATGCTGCTGGTGGTTCCACTCATGGCATCTCTATCATTCAAGCTATATCCATCTGCTTGGACAGAACTCCAAGACTTGTTCATTCGCAAGCGCAAGGATGTTTTGATTCAAGCTCTTGGCTGTGGGGTGCTGATGTTTGTGTATATTGCCTCACTCTACATTGCTATTGGCTTGATTCCCACAGGCATTGCCTTGACCCTTTTCTTCACCTATCCCGTATTTACAGCGCTGTTGTCATGGAGGTTTTTTGGCGATCGCCCCACATTGTTCCGTTGGCTGGTAATGGCTATTATTCTGGTGGGAAGCGCTCTTACCATTCCTCAATCTTCTGCTACCTACAGCAGTCATACCATTGCGATCGGCATTTTCGCTAGTTTTGGCGCTGGGATCGTTTATGCGTTTTATTGCATCATTGCTCAAAAATGTTTAGAAAAATTCCATCCAATTCCCTTTACCTGGATCAGTTTTGCCTGCACTCTACTGCTCTCTGGTATTAGCTTACTGTTCTGGCCAGGTAAAAACGCCCAACTTGACTGGACACCCCTATGGATTGGTAGCATATTTTCCGGTCTTGTCAGCTTTCTCGGACACACTTTAAACAATGTGGGGATTCGGATGGTTGGCGCATCTACCGCTTCCATTATCGGCTCTAGCAGTCCAGCATTGACAGCGTTAGTGGCATGGATAACGATTAACGAAACTTTAAACGTAATTCAGAGCGTAGGGATTGGTGTTGTCACATTGGGGATCGCCTTACTTAGTGCAGAAGGCTTTGTGAAATCGCTCAAAATTAAGGGTTGAATTGGGAATTAATACCAATTCTCTAAAATAAGGCAACAAATGTAAGCAGGGATTGCCTTGCTGCATCTAAATTTCTCAATTGCGTTAGCGAGTCCGCGAGCGTCATTGCGAATTGCGAATTGGTATAAGATATGCCTTTCTCCGCTATCCTTTTTGATCTTGACGGGACTTTGACAGATCCTATCGCTTCAATTGGTGTTACCTATGGCTATGGAAGTGAGGAGGAATTGAAAGCTCATGGTGCTGACTGGATTGCCCATTCTCCAAGTGATATTCCCAAATTAATAATTCGTAAATAATGCCACCATCTTTAACACTTTTCCATAGCTTACTTCTCTTTAGTACCGCTTTCATTGCAGGCGGCTTAAATGCTGTAGCGGGTGGTGGAAGCTTTATCACGTTTCCAACTCTCATCTTTACGGGTGTACCCCCGATCGCAGCTAACGCCACCAATAATACTGCAATTTGGGTGGCTGCTCTAGCCAGTGCTGGAGCATATCGTCAAGATTTGGGCATCGAGCGGCGAGATTTTTTACTTCTATGTGGCGTCAGTTTAGTTGGTGGCATGATTGGCTCCATCGCCTTGTTGTATACATCGCCAGATGTCTTTAAAAAGCTGATTCCCTATCTATTGCTGCTAGCAACAGTTGTATTTACCTTTGGCGAACCGTTCAAAAAGTGGTTGCAGCGTCAAAACCAGAATACATCACCGGAATCTGTACCCTTGTTTAATTTGATACTGGCTCAACTAGCGATCGCAATCTATGGCGGTTTTTTTGGCGCAGGTATAGGGATTTTAATGCTGGCAGCTCTAACCTTCTTAGGTATCAAAAGTATTCACAAAATGAATGCTTTCAAAACATTTTTAGGGAGTTGTATCAATGGTATTGCGATCGTTCCATTTATTTTTGCAGGTGTAATTGCTTGGCATCAAGCTATTTTGATGGCAGTTGGTGGCTCTTTTGGTGGTTACTTAAGTGCCCATTATGCTCGTAAACTTGAACCCCACTTAATTCGGAAATTTGTCATGATTGTTGCCTTTACTATGACTGCCTACTTTTTTATTCACGGTTAAGAACTGGGAACTACTGAGGGGTGAAATATGGAAGCATCAAAAAAATCACAAGTCATACTCCGTGCTTTTAGTTCCAGAAATTTTCGCCTGTACTACATAGGTCAGGCAATTTCTCTAATTGGTACGTCGATGACTCAAGTGGCTACTAGTTGGCTAGTGTATCGCCTCACTGATTCCCCTTGGTTACTCGGTCTAGTAGGCTTTGCTAGCCAAATTCCCACGCTTGTGTTGATTCCTCTGGGTGGAATCATCGCCGATCGCTGGAATCGTCATCAAATCTTGCTTGTTGCCCAAATTCTAGGAATGCTTCAGTCTTTAGCTCTAACTTGGCTAGCCCTAAGCGGTACGATTAATATCCAGTACATTGCAATTCTTGGTGTGCTGCAAGGGATTATCAACGCCTTCGATATTCCGACTCGGCAGGCCTTTCTTCCAGAAACGGTTGGTAAGGAAAATCTTGGTAATGCCTTTGCCTTGTACTCTTCCCTGGTGAGTGTGACAAGTATGTTGGGCCCTGCGATCGCAGGTTTGTTGATTGTGGCGCTGGGATCCGGGTTGTGTTTCCTGATTGATAGCATCAGTTACATCGCTGTAATTATTGCCCTTCTAGCAATACGGCTGACATCTAGAAAAGCCATCATTTCCACACGCAAACCTTTAGAAGAATTAAAAACTAGTTTTAAATATGCCTTTGGATTTTTGCCAATTCGCTCAGTCTTGATTGGTTCGGCTTTAGTTTGCTGCGTGTGGGGATTTTATTTAGCTTTGGGGCCGATTTTTGCCAAGGAGATTTTGCAAGGTGGCCCTAACACCTTCGGTTTCTTGATGACAGCTTCCAGTTTGGGAACCTTAGCAGGTGGTATCTATTTAACTAAGCATAGCAATGTACTAGAGTCGGGTAAAGTTCTAGCATTGGGAATAGGTTTTATGGGGTTAAGCTTGATTGTCTTTGCGCTATCCCGTGTGTTCTGGCTTTCGCTGCTCTCATTATTTGCAGCTGGTTTCGGCTTTATTTTGCAGATAATTGCCGGACGCACTTTGCTTCAGTTGTTGGTGATCGATGAAAATCGCGGACAAATTACAGGTCTTTACGTTATGGCATCTACAGGTGCAGTACCGATAGGCAATTTAATAGCTGGCGCACTAGCAAGTAAAATTGGTAGTAGCAATACTGTCATTCTTGGTGCAAGTATTTGTATTGCAGGCTCAATTTTATTTATACAGCAAATCTCCACCTTCCGCGATCTGGTTCGTTTGAATCTACGTACTGAAGCAACTTAAAAGAAAAATAGTTCTGACTATTTGAAAGAGTGCATAATCAGCCATAACACCAAAAATTAGTAACAACAATGACTACTATAAATGACCCTACTGTTGTAGTTGAAGTAACTGATTTGTATCTCAAGTATGAAGAAGCCCTTTGTAATAACAATTTGGAGGTGATGGATAGCTTGTTTTGGGATGCGCCTGAAATAGTGCGGTTTGGCATCACAGAAAACCTCTATGGTGGCGATGAAGTTCGTAACTTTCGTCAGAATCGACCAAACCCAAAAATAGAGCGAGAAATCTCGCATCTCAAGGTTGTAACCTTTGGGAAAGATGCAGCAACAGTGACTTTAGAATTTCGCCGGATTATCAATGGTGTAGAGCGTTTCGGGCGACAAAGCCAGACTTGGTACAGGTTTACCGAAGGATGGAAGGTGGTTTCAGCCCATGTTTCATTATTGCCAGTGTGAGTTTTAAAACTATGACTAGTATTTTAGTTAGATATTAGCTGCCAGAAAAGATAGTGAGTGGCGATAATACTAGCTTTACCTGATTTAAAATCATTAAAAACAATTTCTGTAACAAACGTTAAATAGAGGTTTAAATATGCTAAGTACATTTGATTGGATTGTATTAAAATCTAGACATATAGTAAAAGATAGATGGATTTCAGTACGGTCTGATACTTGTCAAATGCCTAATGGAACAATAGTTGACCCCTATTATGTTCTGGAATATCCAACATGGGTAAATGTTGTAGCTTTAACCAAAAATCAGGAAGTTATTTTAGTAAAGCAATATCGCCACGGTCTGAAAAAAACAGTTATAGAATTGCCCAGTGGTGCTGTAGAGACTGAAGATATTTTACCAGTAGAAGCCGCAAAGCGCGAATTATTGGAAGAGACTGGTTACACTAGCAATCGTTTTATTGAAACTGGTATATTATCACCAAACCCAGCTAATCATAATAATTTAACCCATTGTTTTTTAGCAACACATGTGGAATGTGTTGCTGATTTAAAGTTAGATTTTACTGAACAAATTGATGTAGTTTTATTGCCTTTAAAAAAGGTCATTGAGGAGATTGACCAAGGTATACTGCTGCAAACATTACATATTAGCTCATTATTTTTTGCTCTAAAAAAGCTTGATAAAGGGCAATTTTATTAGTCATCTGGCTAGAGTTGTCTTTGTCAATAACTTCATTAAAGGATAAGAGATAAATGACTGCAACCATTTCATTTGATCGCGTTTCTGATATCTACGATGCAACACGAGGACTACCGCCTGAGATTTCAGAGCAAATCACAAATTTTATCCTCAATCTAGTTTCAGCAACAGCAGAAACCAAATTCTATGAAACAGGTATCGGCACTGGTAGAATTGCTGTCCCGATCGCAAAAAGAGGTTACTCTTATACTGGTGTAGATATCTCGGAAAAAATGTTAGCTGAACTGCACCAAAAACTAGAGGGTGTGTCTCATCAATTAATAGCAATTAAGGGAGACGCAACTTCTCTACTATTTGCTGATAATTCTTTTGATGTGGCGTTAACAGTTCATGTGTTTCACCTGGTTTCTGCTTGGAAGCAAGCACTAGCAGAAATTCGTCGAGTCCTTAAACCGGGAGGAATTTACCTCTACACTCACGGTAATATGAATTTCAGCAAAGTTAATGAAGATGTCAATCAGGGTAGATTTGAATTTCAGCAACGTTGGCAAGATATCATTGCTAGCTATGATTATCCCTTACCTCGCTATGGTGCAACAGAAGAAGAGGTTTTAGGTGAGTTGCGCGAACAAGGAGCAAATTTAGAAACAGTTGTTGCAGCCAAATGGCAGTCTAAACTAACTGTGGGCAAATTGCTTGAATCTCATCAAAACAAGATTTATCGCCATACTTGGCACATCCCAGATGATATCTTTGCCCGTGCAATTCAAGATTTGCAAGACTGGGCTTTGCAACACTACGGCTCTTTAAACTACGATTTGTCTGGTGAAAGTAGGTTCAAGATTGTAGTAGTACGCAACTGGACTTAATTGCGATAAACAAGTTTGTAGTAAAGACTTTAGTCCTTGTCTTACAGCAATTTTCAAGTAGTTAAACCACGACTGAAACGGGGAGTAGAAAGTGTGGAATAGTGTAGTTAAATTATTTGAAAAGCATTATAAGCACTGAAGTACTTACTACGTAATAGATAAAGATAAACTGGACAATGACTAAACGAGGATTCACTAATGATATTGGAAACTCAACGCCTATTACTGCGGGAAATGACGCTTTCTGACCTCGACGCGTTACTGCTTGTCCTCGGCGATGCAGAGTCGATGCGCTACTACCCAAAGCCCTTTGACCGCGAGATGGTGGAAAAATGGATTGATCGGCAACGCCGCAACTACGCACAGCACGGCCACGGCTTGTGGGCGATGGTTCTCAAGACCACGGGTGAGGTAATCGGCGACTGCGGACTGGTTTGGCAGGAGGTCGAGGGACACCAAGAACTCGAAATTGGTTATCATGTCCGCCGCGACCAACAAATGCAGGGTTACGCAACTGAAGCTGCATCTGCTTGCCAAAACTACGCCTTTAACGTGCTGGGTAGCGTAGGCGTAGCCCGCCGTAGGCATCGCGTGATCTCCCTGATTCGCCCAGAGAATATCCCCTCTCGGCGCGTAGCGGAAAAGAACGGACTCAAGGTTGTTCAGGAAACACTCTGGCGCGACATACCGCACTATATCTATGCTGTGGAGCGTTGAAAAATTGAACTTTTTGCAAAAATTAATTTTTCTATAAATCAATACAGTTCAGTTAGCGTCAAAAATCATAAACTGCGTAGGTTGGATTGTAGCAAGATCCCTTTATACCAATTCACGAAAATCCTGATATTAGACATCTGGTGAAATTAAATATGCGTTATCCAGAACCCTTGTAGAGACCTAGCAGTGCTACGTCTCTACATTCATTTTCACTCCTGTGTCTAGTTAACTATTTGCTGCACCTGCTAATACAGCCACATCTGGTATAGAACCATCATTTAAGATTGGTTGGCGAGTTTTCAAATCAAATTTGTAGCCACGCGGTAAGACATGAAGCTTTGCTCCACAAATCGCTAAAGCTTCATCCTTTAAAATTTCGCCCATATTGTTATATGTAGCCTCTACATCGACAATTGTGACTGAACCTTCACCAATGATTTCAACTTGTTTATCAGTAACTACCATCGCTGTATTTTCATCAATACCAAATCCTAAGTCAGCAGGCTCTTGTATCAAAGCTGAAATTAAGCGTCCCAAGCGTCCACGCTGTAAAAAATGTTGGTCAATTACTACTCCAGGCAAAAAGCCTAAACCTGGGCCCATATCTACAATTTCCACCCGAGGGTTAGTTTGAGAATCGCCTTCTACAATCATTTTATCTGGCATTACAGCTGCTCCTGCACTTGTGCCTGCAATAACTGCCCCTTCAGCAAAACGCTTGTGAATAGCTCTGTCAAGTTCAGTATCTTTAATAACGCTTGTAATTCGAGCTTGATCTCCTCCAGTAAAGAATATTCCTGTAGCTTTGCTGACAGTTTCTAATGCACTAGAAGAAGATGCATCATTACGAGTTTCCGTATCAACAATACGAGCATCTTCACATCCTAACCGTTCAAATACTCTAATATAATTTTCTCCAACCTCTCTAGGTAGTTCTGTGGCTGCTGTCATAATTACTATTCTTGCCTTCGTACCCCCAGCGCGTCGTACAAACTCGCGTAGGATTTGACAATCTTCCTTTTTATCTTCGGCTCCGCCAATAATTATTAGTTGTTTGCTATTACTTTCCACAATAACGACTCCTGATATTAAATTAAGTAATTTCAGTTAACTATGATAATTAACACTAGTTCATCAGTCCTTGGAAATATTGAAATACATCCTTAAAGATGATATTTTTAATTAAATTATTTAATTTAGGGTGAATAGCCTAAAATCCCATTCTAAGCATTGCTGCAATTAAAAAGACAACCCTTTTCACCTTTTGATAACAGTCGTGTAACTTTAATTAATGTTTACAATATTGGCTATGTTAATAGGTCATCAAAAGCTATAAACTGTTGACTAATAAGTTGTAAAATTGCAATCATATAAGTTCCTACTTTATCGCGCTTTCTTTAGTTAGTAATGAACTCCTTCGGTCATTTATTGGAAATTAGGTGTAATCTGTTTTACTAATGAATTCTCAACTATGCAAGCGATCGCCACTGTTAACTGCTGTGGTGTACCCATGATCTGCTCCGGAGCAATGATTAGTTCACCCCGGCTTTGGATTAGCGTTCCTTTATCATCTTCGAGAAAGTGATTTTTGCCTTTACAGTGGACTGCTTCAGTAAAAGCGTGGGTTTTGATGCCAACTAGTTGCAAATTCCGAATTATTCCAAATAGAATCTTCTGTCCAATTGAGCAAATCTTCGCTTATGAAAGCACGCGCTACTGCTGGAATATTGGCACTACCATACCACTCATGTACTAAGTATAAAAGTCCGTTTTGCTTTTGGCTTGATTTGAACTTAATTTGTCTAACCTTTGATATGTAGGGTACGAGTTCTGTTAGCTTGTCTCGAGAAGTGGCATAAACCAAAAGACGAGGAAAAGGGATACGAGCATCAATGGAAATCAACATGGAAATTCATATAGCATAAAACGTTATTTAGGTTGTAACCAAGAAAGCTTTCAGTTGCTTTTATGAAAGTGGATAGTTACCGCTTTATTGCGAAAAAATGCGGAATGCCGGTTGAAAATTATTATTTTTATTATTGTGGCGATCGCACTGCTACACTATCACCTGGTGTTGAAGGCCATCTCACCGTTAGAATAGTACAGTCAGACTGAGCAACCCAGCAATGTGGTACACCCGCAGACCACAGCACATAATCACCCTCACGAGATAGAATCATCTCCCGATCCTCAAACTGAAGGCAAAATTGGCCATTAATCAAAATCGAAAGAGTCGCGGCTGTGTCATTTACTCCCCACTCAGTTCTACTGTCTCCTGCTTTATGGACACCCCACTTTATTTCTAGTGCTGTGGTTGAGCGAGGATCATCATCTGGGGTGATGAAGTAACCCATAAACCAACCCCAGCGATTTGCACCTTCGCTAGCAGCATTCCCAAAAATAACTTTAGGCTGCATCACTCACCTTCTTCATTGATGACTAGTTAAAATAGATAAACACAGATAATTAATTATCAAAATTATCTGCGTCCATCTGCGTCCATCTACGGATTTAGATTAAGGTGAGTTCGACTAACATCTTCCTTTAGAAAAAGATCGAGCTGGCTTTGCAAGGTAATAGATAAGTAAGTTGGCGTACACCATAGCTACTATTGACTGGGAGCAGCAGGTTGCGATTGAGGCGATTGAGGTTGTTGGCGTAAACGGCGCAAAGAGTCCCGCAACTTGTTCTGGCTAGTGTTATCTCTTCGCCGCCGCGGATTTGTGGTTGATTGTGGCTTTTGTGATGAATCGGTAGCCCTTTGCTCACGTTGGATACTGCGTGAGGAATCTCTTGCACTTCCTTGAGTAGGAGTTGTCCTAGCTCCAGATGATGAATTTGTAGGAGGAGTTTCCGCTTTTTGAGGTTCTAGTCGCCGACTAAATCCAGATATTGCTGGTTTTGTGGCTGTAGCTCCGTTAGATGAAGGTGGCAACTCTCTGCGCCTACGTCCTGGAGTTTCCTGTATAGAGTTTGCAGTAGTTGCCTGCCGAGTTCTTTCTTCTGCTTGTCTTTGTGCTTGCCGTTCTTGAACTTGGCGCGATCGCCGTGAACCTTTTATGGCAAATTCAGTGGCTATAGCTACTCCTTGTCTACCACCTTCTGCGGGTTTTAATTTCCACTGACGCGCTTGTCTGGCTGTTTCTTCATCTAAGTCGCGGTTTCCACTGGAACGAGCAATCCGCACATTAGTAACATTACCTTGTGCATCAGTATCTACAGCTACTTCTACTCTGCCTTCAACTCCTCGCCGTCTTGCTGCCTCTGGATATTTAGCACTACATTCGCGGCAGGCTGCACGACCATTACCATTACCTGAACTGTTAATTTTTGGAGGTGTAGGCGCTGTTGCTACTGTGGGACGGTTTCCTGTTCCATTGCCAATTCCATTGCCAGTGCCACTACCAATTCCATTGCCAGTGCCACTACCGGTTCCACTACCAATTCCACTACCAATTCCACTACCGGTTCCACTGCCAATGCCTCCGCCAGTGCCAGTGCCAGTTCCACTGCCAATGCCTCCGCCAGTGCCAGTGCCAGTACCTCCGCCAGTGCCAGTTCCACTCCTTGTACCTACAGCAATACCACTACCTGAGCCTAAACCAACACCAGAACCGCCACCGCCGCCACC